>CAZBZA010000321.1:0-4198 GCA_964495865.1 uncultured Lentimicrobiaceae bacterium | reverse complement strand
GAAGTCGGAAGCTTCCCTTTAACAAAATTACCCCATCAAATAGCTGTTTTGCGGACCATTAAACCTTCCCTTACCTGTTTGTAGTCAAAAAAATGCAATATCAATTTCAAGGGAACTTCGGTCTTCTGACTTCCGTCTTCCGACCTTTGAAAGTTGAATTCCATTAAATTTATGGTAGAATCCTACAAGTCGAGCAAATGGGGTAAACTACCCTGCCGGCTCAAACTGCTTTAAAAACCGCAGGTCATTTTCGCTGAACATTCGCAAATCTTTTACCTGGAACTTGAGGTTGGTAATACGTTCAATGCCCATTCCGAAAGCATAACCGGAATATTCCTTGCTATCAATACCGCAGTTTTCGAGTACTGCAGGATCAACCATTCCGCAACCCAATATTTCGACCCAGCCGGTATATTTGCAAAAACCGCAGCCTTTACCTCCGCATAAGTTGCACGAAATATCCATTTCGGCTGATGGCTCAGTGAAAGGGAAATAGGAAGGTCGAAGCCTGATTTGTGTGTCGGGGGCAAACATTTCGCGGGAGAAATAAAGTAATGTCTGCTTTAAATCAGCAAATGAAACGTTACGATCGATATACAATCCTTCGATTTGATGAAAGAAACAATGCGCGCGTGCTGAGATAGCTTCGTTGCGGAAAACCCGTCCGGGGAAAATAGCGCGGATTGGCGGTTTGGTATTTTCCATCACACGGATCTGAACGCTCGAAGTATGCGTACGGAGTGCAATATCAGGGTCTTTTTCGATAAAAAATGTATCCTGCATATCGCGGGCAGGATGTTCGGGCGGGAAATTAAGCGCTGAGAAATTATGCCAGTCGTCCTCTATTTCGGGACCTTCGTTAACAGTAAAGCCCAGACGGGTGAAAATACTGATCATTTCGTTACGAACGATGGAAAGCGGATGACGTGTTCCGGGTTCGCGGAAATCAACCGGCCTGCTGAGATCTTTGTCAGAAACTTCAGCTGAAGCATTGCCTTCGAAAGAGTCTTTCAGAATTGCAATTTTATCCTGAGCCGCATTTTTCAATACGTTAAGTAACTGACCTACATCACGTTTCTGATCGCCGGGAAGTTCCTTAAACGCATCGAACATATCCTGCAAAAGGCCTTTACGACCCAGGAAACGGATACGGAACTGCTCAAGGTTATCAGCACTTTCGGCTTGAAACTGCTTTACTTCTTCGAGTAACTGATTGATTTTCTCTTTCATACGCTTTCAATACTACATTCAGCACAATTGCTGCGCTGATGGTGCAAAGGTCGGAAAAAGTTTCTATTCTTCTTATTCCAATTGCTTCTAATTCCCAAAAATGTAAAATGTAATAACCGGTAATTAGTTCCTCAATGAATGGTTAAATGTCGGTTCTACCAGATTTTTTGCTTTTATCAAATAAATTAACTGACACTTCAATCCCTAACCTTAAGCCATCCCAACTTGGACGGACTAGATTGTTCTCGTCGTATCCCAGTTTGACGTCCCGATTTCCTTTCAGGTAAAAGTATACTGTACCATCAAGAAAATAACCCAATGACAAACCGAAATCCAGTTTTTTATATTTATACGTTGCTCTCAAACCAGGTTCAACATCAAGTCCATGGGAATAAAAAATGTAGCTCTCGTTCAGTTTTTCTTCCCCGACTTCGAGGTTATTATACATTTTCAGAATGGAAGTTGTTGTTCCAAGACAGAAATATCCCCTAAGGTCAATCTTATCGAAAATCAGGGTAGAAAACGCCTCAATTTCAGTGCCAACCATATGCCCGTTTACAACAAGGTCCAACGTTAGTTCGCCTGAATAATCTTTCAGGCTGATTCGTGATCCTGTGGTCTGATAACCATAATAAAATCTGAACCTGGTCCGATAGTCTTTCCGTTGAAATGAGATGAAGGCCTTGAAATTAATATAAGGCGGAAAATTCGATACGATTTGTGCAGGAATTTCCCCCAGGTTCTCAAGCTGTTTATCCTGGTATGTTTTGAGGCTGCTCATCGAATAAAAGCCATAGCCAACTCTTGCTGACAAGTTGATTTGTGCCTGTAACAGGCCAATTAGTAAAAGAGAAAAAATAACTGTTAGCGAATATTTCTTCATTTTCACTTTAAGTTTAAAGGTATTTCGAACCCATTGGGTGAATATATTGAACCACGAAAATAATTTATTGGGTCAATGGAATTAACTCTAAATTCCTTTTGTTTCTGCCCGGAGAGATAATTATAGATGGTTAAAATACCTGTTGGATTAAATTCTTGGAACATTACTGTTTGGGTGGTTGGATCAATGCCAATGATATAATCTGAATCGACTCCAAATGATTTTACAATTTCGTTGGTTTCTATAATCCTGATTTCACAGGTATTATTGTATAATATCATTATCTTTCCCGATTCATCAGGCATGAAAGAATAAGAACAATCCGGAAGATCATACAACACATCGGTCTGACCATTTTGAATCTTGTAACATGATATAGGACCATAATCCTGGTAAAAATAATATTTACTATCGGGTGTGATATAAAATTTGCCAAAAGCAGGTCCTGTATATACTGAAATATCCTTTAAGTTTACAAAATCATACAATTTCTTAACAGAATTAGAATATACAATGCCTAGTCCTTCAGCCGAAAGAGATCCAAGTAATATGCAATCGATGCCATTTGACTGTGATTCAGAAAGATTATCTGGATTGATTGACTGGGAAAAATAAGTATCTACCAGCACATTATCAGAAGGAGACAACATGTATCCAGAAGATGGATTAGGTACTACAGAATCAATCATTTTTCGAGTAGCAGTATTATACCTGTATAAAGCTGAGGCTGCACTCAGTATAACATTCTCATTTATACTATTCGAACAAAAAGTGTAGTATTTGACAATCGGCAATCCAATTGAATGCCTTACTTCCGGAAACGCCTGGCCAGATGGCACATCAACAGAACCGACAATCACCATCTTATATTTGCTGTTTTCCCCCACGATTCCCATATGTTTACTGAAACTAATACTATCAATATTATTACTTGAATAAACCAGTTGATTATCCTGATAAATCCTGTATTCTTTGAATGCTCCGGGATACCTGCATTTTTCCCAATCAAGTTTAACGAGGTCATCTGCTATCCACTGAGGATGCAGAATATAGTTATCAGTAAATCCTCTGGGGTCACTTGTGCCACTATTTGAATATGGAGCTACTACCCTGACTTCGTATGAGGCTGAACCGCCCGCAAAACTTCTATCATAGCAATAGTTTATGTTTTGCTTATTTATACTGGCAATTGTAGTTACATGTTGATATCCATCGGCATCGCGCTCAGTTTTCACCACATCATACCTTTGAAAATGGTCCTTGTGGAATATTCCCCATTCAATCCTGAGAACACCATTTTCATTAAAAATATTACTGATCTGGACAGCATTTGGTGCTGACTTATTCACTATGAGATCCCACGAATGGGAAAACACGAAACCTTCGGAACCCAATAAATCAGCCAGGCTACCTGAGCCGGAACTTGTGGTAGCAATAATGGTAAGGGTATGCAGACCTTCATTATAATCATCAACGTTCAGTTTAAAAAAGCCTGTGGAATCATTTATATCGGCCACTTTTACATTATCAACAAATACACTTACATTATAAACTTTGCGGTTTTCAGAATTTACCAGGTATATAAAACCTTTATCTTCCGAAAGATAATAAACAGTGTCAGAAGGATCTAAAACAATATTTATACCGGCACTGTCAGGAATACTTACATCCTGGAAGTACACTTTATCTGTATGGTATTCGCATCCGCCGATGATGAGGATGAAACATAGGAATATCATTGCAATAAGAATATGTAATAAGTAATTTCTGAAATTCATTTAGTTAAATTTAAAAAATTATCAGGGAATTATGAAATAACACACAAACATATAAAACTATTTCGGAAACCTATGTGATATGCAAAATTATTATTTGATGAATATAAAGGATTTTAATGAAGCTTATTAAAAGCAAAAAAGGATCAGGAATGTTAATTCCCGATCCTTCTGCAATTGAAATCTATCATTCCTTTATAAACAGGTTTCCTTGTTTTCCGGCAAGTAAGCAAACATTTGTCTGATTTGCCGGAATACCTGAAACACTATTTTTTCAGGATAGTACTCAAAACTTTTTCTTCCGAAAGTT
>CAZBZA010000320.1:0-4208 GCA_964495865.1 uncultured Lentimicrobiaceae bacterium | reverse complement strand
CTCTATCCATCCGGCATTGACCGGATATTATAGAAAGACGCGATGCTCGCGTCTCTATCCATCCGGCATTGACCGGCGTTTCATAAAAACGCGATGTTTGCATTGCAAACATCGCGTCCAGATATGTTTTATTAACATAATCTGTTTAGAGACGCGAGCATCGCGTCTCTACCGATTATCCATTAAAACATTATACCCTGTTGTTTCTGCGTTTTCGTTCCTGTTCAATCAATGATAATTCACGACCTGTCTGGCCGGCAATTGATGTGTTTTCCTCTGCCCGGCGGAGCAGATATGGTAAAATATTGCGCACCGGTCCGTAAGGAATATATTTGGTAACATTATATCCGGCATCGGCCAGGTTAAAACTGATATGATCGCTCATTCCGTATAGTTGCGAAAACCAAATCCTGCTGTGGTTCCGCGGCAGGTCGAGTTTTTCCATTAATTCGGTTAGCAGACGGTTGCTGTTCTCGTTGTGCGATCCGTTAAAGACCGAAATCCTGTCGAGGTGAGCTACCGAAAAAGCAATTCCTTCATCGTAATTACGGTCGGTAGCGGCTTTATCGGGTTGAATCGGGGAGGGATATCCTTTTTCGGCGGCACGTTTACGCTCTTTTTCCATGTAAGCACCACGCACGAATTTTATCCCCAGGAAATAATTTCCTTCTTCAGCCTTTTTAAGTGATTGTTTCAAAAACTCCAGCCTGTCAGTGCGATACATTTGCAAGGTGTTGTAAACAATGGCTTTCTCTTTGTTGTATTTCTCCATCATTTCGGTAACTGCCTGATCAACAAATGGCTGGTACCACGAGTCCTCGGCATCAATCATGATTGGTATATCATTCTCATAAGCTGTTTTACATAATGTTTCGACACTATCCTTAAAAAACTGAATTTCTTCAGCTGTTTTGCCGTCAACAGGCTTATTTTCCGAAGCGAGTGTAAGCGTTTGCTGCGAAGCAAAAGCGGTAGGTTTGAAAACCGAAAAAGGAATATCGGGATGTTTACCTGCATTCACAACCGAACGTAAGGTTTCGTCTAAAGTCCGCTGCATGGATTCAATATCCTTTCCGCCTTCAACCGAATAATCCAGGATAGATTTAACGTTGAATTTGCTCAATAGCTGAACGGTTTTTTCACATTCTTCGAGGGTTTCGCCGCCGACAAAGTGCTTATATAAGGTAGGCTTTATTGCCCATGCGATAGGCAAATGCAGGTTCAACGCAAAATAGGTAAGGGATTTACCAGCCTTAACCAGTCCGGGATTGGCTATGGTGCTGAATAACATATGGCCCCGCGAAAGATCGGAATTGCTTTTATAGCGGAATGCGATTTCGGTATTATCAAATGAAAGCATAATGAGTTTTTTAACATTGCAAATGTATAAACCTTTTCACATGCCGGACATTATATATAACTATTAGGAAAAATAAATACCGATTTATATGCTGAGATTTATATTCGCAGTTAATCAAAAGAAAAGCAGATCCATTTCATCCTCTTCGCATTTCTGAACAAAAGTGCAGATCATATCAATATAGATAGAAAAAAATTAACTTTGCCGGAATCAGGATTTAGCGCACATATTGTTAGCTCTGAAAGAGTGGTATTGGAATCATTTTACAAAAAGAAAACTATACATAAATGATTGTTGTCAAAGTAATTGTATCAGCATGAACACAGCAATATCAATATTTCCCGGATTACCCGGTTGGTCAGAATTGCGGGATATCGTGCTGGGTTACAGTCGGTCAGGGATTTATATTTTGGTTGACGAAAACACCCGCAACTTCTGTTTGCCAGTGTTGCTCGATAAATGCCCGGGGTTGAAAGATGCAGTAGTAATTGAATTTGTGGGTGGCGAAGAAAACAAAACACTTGCCGGAGCAGAAAAAATATGGCGGAATCTCATAGCCGGAGAGGCTGTCCGCAGTTCGTTGCTTATATGCCTTGGCGGAGGTGTTGTTACTGATATAGGTGGATTTGCAGCCGCATCATTCAAGCGGGGAATGGATTTTATTCATATACCTACAACGCTGCTGGCCATGGTTGATGCATCAATCGGCGGGAAAACTGGCGTGAATCTTGATTCAATCAAAAATCAGATCGGTGTTTTTGCTTTACCCAAAGCCGTATTTATTTTTACTGAATTCCTTAAAACTTTACCCGAACGGCAGCGCTTATCGGGCTATGCCGAAATGCTGAAACATGCCATGCTCGACAGCGAAAGCCATTTCGAGAAGCTGCTTTTACTTAACTCGCCCGAAAAAGTTTGTAACGAAAATAATGTACTTGAATCGGTGAATGTAAAAACCGGTATTATTGAAAGCGATTTCAATGAAAGCGGTATACGCAAAGTACTGAATTTTGGACATACCATTGGCCATGCTGTCGAAACCTATTCGCAGAAACACGATGCCGATCCGCTTATGCACGGAGAAGCCATCGCAATCGGACTTATCTGCGAAAGCTTTATTTCGTTGAGGTTATTGGATTTCAGCCAGGATGATCTTAAAAAAATGGCAAGCCTGGTTAGCTGGCATTTTCCGCATTACCGCTTAAAACCAAAAGCCGCTGACGAGCTCATAGCCATTATGATGCACGATAAAAAAAATCCGGAAAGTTCGAAAATCAATTTCTCACTGCTGCGAAAAACCGGTCAACCGGTTTACGATCAATATCCAGGTGAGAGATTGATCCGCGAAAGCCTGCATTTTTATGTTAACCTGGAGGTCGGTTTTTTTGTGTAATGACGTGATGCTCGCGTCTCATTACACAAAAAAAATCCCAATCAAATTCCCTCTGATTAATGCCTTATGCTATTCGTTAATTTTGCTCGCCACAATCCAAATATAAATTCCTGAATGCACCGCATCACAGCACTTCATTCTTCAATCAGTAGCCATGTAACTTTACCTTTAAGTAAAAGTATTGTCAACCGGTTGCTTGTTATCAATCAGGTTTCGGGAGGTGGTTTTTCAGGCAAATTAGATGCTGAAGCGGATGATATTGTGGTATTGCAGCGTATGTTGCAACGGATAAATTCTGAAAAAGGGAATACGGATTCACCAATTGAAATTAATGTTGGAAATGCTGGAACAGTGATGCGTTTCTTAACCGCATTGCTCGCTATAACTCCGGGCAAATGGCTGATTACCGGAACACCACGCATGCAACAGCGACCCATAAAACCGCTTGCAGATGCACTGCAACAGCTTGGTGCAGAAATTTCGTTTACGGATAAAAGTGGTTTTCCACCTGTTTATGTGAAAGGAAATGAGCGGTTGAATGGCGGCTCAGTAAGAGTGGATGCCGCAATCAGCAGTCAGTATATAAGTGCGTTAATGATGATTGCACCTGTATTAAAAGGCGGGCTGAACATTGAGCTGCAAGGTGGAATCACTTCGGGAGCATACATCCTGATGACTCAGGCACTGATGCAAAAAGCCGGGATTAATGTTGAGTTTAATGACAATACAATCAGAATCCCGGAAGGTAAATATCAGAAATTTGATTTCATTGCTTTGGCAGAGCCTGATTGGAGTGCCGCCGCTTTTTGGTTTGAAATAGTTGCTTTATCCCAACCAGCTGAAGTATTTTTAAAAGGATTAAAGGTTAACAGCGTTCAGGGTGATAGAGTTTTAACTGAGATCTATGAGAACTTGGGAGTCACAACTCAATTTACTGATGAAGGATTATTGCTTACAAAATCGGGAAATGAGATTGCGAAAGAATTTAATTATGACTTTACCGAATGCCCCGATCTGGCCCAGGCTGTAATTGTCACCTGTGCTGCCTTGGGAGTAAGAGGGCGATTCGCCGGACTTAAGACTTTACGTATCAAGGAAACCGACCGCATTACAGCCCTGAAAAATGAATTATCCAAACTTGGTTATAATATTGAAGTAGTTGATAATGATATTGTTTTGAACGGAGGAATTAAGCCATTACAAGCTCATCCTGAAACCGTTATTGTTAAATGTTATGATGATCACCGCATGGCTATGGCCTTTGCGCCACTGGCTTTAATTCGCAGTGATATCAGCATTGACGATCCGCAAGTAGTTAATAAATCGTATCCCGGTTTCTGGAGGGATTTGGAGATGGTGGGGATTGCGATACATTAGTTTCAGGTTTCTTGTTTCAGGTTTCATGTTCCAAGATCCAAAGCCCAAATTCCAAGAACCAAAAACCAAAAACCAAAA
>CAZBZA010000319.1:0-4218 GCA_964495865.1 uncultured Lentimicrobiaceae bacterium | reverse complement strand
TCAGAATCAATTCAAGAAACTTAATGCCAAATACATAGCCGAGAATTATAAGCACAAGAACTCCCAAAGCATAATTAAGTCCGTGGTGATCACCAAATGTTTTAAAGTAAAAAAGCATACCTGAAAGCCCGAACCAACCAAGCATGGTAAAATCGAAAACCCTGTCGGAAACAATGGTTTTGAACGCTGAGTAAAAACTGATATCACTTGCCTGTCTCACATAATACAAACGTGCAATTTCGCCAATTCGGCCAGGCGTAACAATGCCAATAGCATCGGAAGCCATAAACGCCGCGAACGCATTATACGACGAATAATTAACACCCTCATTTTGAATAAGCATACGCCAGCGGTAGCTTTTAATGCCAAGCACGATAACTACACCAAAGAGCGATAGCAGAAAATATCCGGTCCGGACCGAACTTAATGTTTCGCCAAATCCAACCGTATTAAATTCCACCTTCCAGAACAGGAAAAGCAGTATAGCAATGGTAACAGAGATTTTTATAATACTGTTAAGCTTAATTTTCATAGTAAGAAGTACTTTTTGTGAGCAATCAATGACAGGCCAGGATTCGTTTGGTTCAGTAGTTGCAAATATCACGTTTAAACTTCGTAACGTATTGTAGTAATAATGACTTAACGAACCGAAGCAAAAATAAGGTAATAAATAACACTTCCGAATAATTTTGATCTTCAGGAGTAAGTTTTACTTGTAGGATGAGTTTTTCGAAGCGAAAGGAATTCATTAAAAATGGATAGTGCGGTGCTGATATAACATGGTTTCATATGTAACCAGATCAAATCAGAGATTTTGCATAATAATTTTACAAACTGTAAAATAAATTACAAAAAACGAATCTGCATCCATTATACGCATGTCAATTATTCCTATATTTGTGCGGTTAAGGGCAAATCCTTGCCACAGGTTGGAAAGAGGCAGGCTATCCAACATTATTCCGGACAATTGATCACAATCTATACTTATAGAAATGGCTAAAATATTGATCATCGACGATGATGCTCTTAATCGTCAGATACTTAAAGAAGCTTTAAAAAGCGAAGGATTTACGATGATTGAAGCCGAAGATGGAGAAAGCGGCATCCAGATAGTGCTTTCGCAGTTTCCTGATATTGTAATCACTGATTATCTGATGCCGGGCATGAACGGCCTCGACGTGCTTTCGGAGATACTCAAAATAAACCGAAACCTTCCGGTGATTATCCTTACCGGCCATGGTGATGTAGGCCTTACCATTAAATCAATACAAATGGGGGCATACGATTTTCTGGAAAAGCCTGTCAAGCCGGCACTCCTGAAATCGGTTGTGAACGACGCCCTTAATTTGCTCAATATCAGCCGTAACCTCAACGGCGTGCTTCCCGAAGATGTTTCGAATGATATTGTGGATACGCTCCTGGTCGGTAAAACGGCGCAAATGAAGGAGATATTCAAAAATATCGGCCGTATTTCGATGAACAAAGCCAACGTGATGATACAGGGCGAAACCGGCACAGGTAAAGAGCTTATTGCCAGGCTGATTCATTATTCAGGCATCACACGCGAAAAACCATTGGTAACGGTAAATTGCAGCGCATTAACGGAATCATTGCTCGAAAGCGAACTTTTCGGACACGTAAAAGGTTCATTTACAGGTTCAATCCGCGATAAAAGCGGTAAATTTGAGCTGGCAGGCGAAGGCACCATTTTCCTCGACGAAATCAGCGAAATATCTTTAAATACCCAGGTAAAACTGCTCAGGGTTATACAGGAACTGGAATTTGAAAAAGTAGGCGGCGAAAACACCATCCCGATGAAGGCACGCATTATTGCTGCTACTAATAAAGACCTTGAAGAACTTATAAAACAAGGAAAATTCAGGGAGGATCTTTATTACCGTTTAAAAGTATTTACCATCAATTTACCTCCTTTACGCGAACGCAAAGAAGACATCCGCGATCTGATCATTCATTTTCTGCATAAACTAAACAAGCGTTTCGGCAAAAACGTTGTTAAAATCGGTGACGGAGTAATCGAAATGCTTCAGGAACACGACTGGAATGGCAATGTGCGCGAACTGGAAAATACCATCCTGCAAGCTATTGTAATGTCGAAAGCGGATGTTCTGGAAAAGGAAAATATCACTTTTATTACCCGCAAACCAACACCGATGCTCTATGAAACCGGCGGGGAAATACAATTCAAAACTATCGCTGAACTCGAAAAATACCACATCAAGCGGGTTCTCGACGATTTAAAATGGAACAAAGTAGAAGTAGCCCGTTACCTCGATATTACGCGGCCCACGCTAAATGCGAAGATCGAGAAATACAATCTGGCATAAAATCAGCCAGTCTTAGTATATACAAATAAAGCGGCCATAATCGGCCGCTTTATTTATTTTATTCTTACAATAAATGCTTCTGTAAATCCCCTGTTTCGTATCACCGGAAGGAATGCTTCTGCTTTGGCATAGTCGTCGAAACCGATTACAACCACTTTAAACATACCGTCTTCTTCGGTGATAAAGATATCCCTGTTCAATCCATCAATCAGGCGACTTCTTATTTTCCGTGCATTTTCGATATCAACATAAGCTCCTGCCTGTATGGCATAGGTTCCGGGTAACGGGTTCGATTTCTTAACGCCTGTAATCTTTTCGCCATTGTCCTGCTGCGGTGGCAATCCAATAGTAGGCACAGCTTTAACAATGCCATCATCATTCCTGGTTTTAGCCGGAGTAACTTTTTCTATTTGCGACGCGGCTTTTGCAGGTTCCTGGGCCGGTTTATCAGGCACTAATGTGCGCAGGGTAAATTCGAGGTTTGTTTTTGCAACGGTGAAAAGATTTCTCTCAAATTCGAACGAAAGAGTTTCCGGCGATGCCACCATATTGATAAGTTTCAGCTGGTCAGGATCTACTTTAGCAACATAACTTCCGGTTGGTAAACCTTTGAAACTAAAGTATCCTTCAGCATTCGAACGTGTGCGGTCAACCAGTGCACCAGCTTCGTTGTATAGGGCGACAAGGATTTCGCCAAGGCCATTCTGCTTGTTGGTATCAGCAAAATACACCATTCCGGAAGCTTCCTTCAATCCAATGATAAAGGCATCCTTGTATTCACGGTTCCTGATTTCGGGCAGATATGCTTTAGCTTTGGCATACTCATCAAAACCTGTAATAATCACCTTATACATACCGCCCTGTTCGAGGATATAAACATTTGTGCCAAGCGCAAGGATCAGGTGTGCCCTTACTTTCACGGCATTTTCGAGTACGTTGAAAGCGCCTACCTGTATGGCATAATTTCCGGCATAGGATGTAATGTTTCCTGATTTATCACCATCATTGGCATTATCGGGTTTGGTCAATTCCGGAAGCACTATTTTGGGAGCTGCAGGCGCAGGTACATTTCCGGAAACAGGAATTTCTGCTTTAACAGCTATTTCGCGCGAAATTACCGGAACCGGTTGACGTACAGGAACTTTAGCTGCTTCTTTTTCGGGACCTAAGGAAGTGAGTCTGAACTCAAAATCGTCGCGGATATCGCCATCAAAACTATGATTGATATCGAATGGGATAACAGCCGGTGAAGCAACCATATTAATACGGCGCATTTGTGCAGTGTCAATTACTGCTGTATATTTCCCCGGAGGCAAGCCCAGGAAACTGAAATATCCATCTGATTCGGAAAGAGTGCGGCCAGCCAGCTTGCCTTGTTCATTATAAAAACATACTATAACCCTTCCCTGTCCTCTCTCACTGCTTGAGGCATTGAGATAAACCATTCCGGATGCTTCGCCGTAAACATACACGGGAAGTTTTATTAATTTGAAGTTGTTGGGATCGACAGTTATACGCATGGTTCGGTTTTTCAGCTGCCAGGCGATATTATCAAAACTGTTTTTGTCGAATTCGAGGAAATACGAGGTGTATGGCTCCAGATCCAGGATACGGATAATTGTATCTTTTAAATCGTGTTCAATGCGGCCGCCGGTGATATGAATATTAAGTCCGTAAGCCATTGGCTCATCAGCATCCTGAATGTCGTTGCAGTTCATATCAAGGAAAGGCATAATGGCAATTCCACCTTTGCCTACGCTTGAGCGGTTTCCGGCATGAAGGTATTCGGATTTACGGTCGTATATCAGGCTTCCGCGTGCCGATTGAGTGAATGTTGTGTTGTTATTGCTTTGCCTTGCTGTAAATGCCAGTT
>CAZBZA010000318.1:0-4221 GCA_964495865.1 uncultured Lentimicrobiaceae bacterium | reverse complement strand
GATTTGGTAATAATGTGCGGCTGACAAACAACTGCTGCGCCCACTACCATTTGTATGATAATGATTTCGAAAAAATCGCGGAACAACGGGCTTCCCGGGTTTGTAGGTTTAATAAGCTCAGGACTAATAGCAGCAAGCTTATCGAAAAAAGCAAAAACGCCGTCTTTCAGATAAACATACCCTGACGAAAGCAGTATTACAGCAACAATTACCATAATTACGGCTTGTATTGTATTGGTGTAAACCATTGAATTGGCGCCACCAAACATCATATATCCAAATACAAAAACCACTACGAAAAACAACATCCATATTTCGCTCACATTCAAGGATTGGCTCATTACTTTGGTGATTGCCACCAGGATGAGCACAATAAAAGTGAGAAGAAGAACCGAGAGAAATGCAATGAATAAAGCATATCCTTTGCTGTTATAGCGGCTTCCTATCCAGTTGGCTAACGTCAACGCTTTAACGTTAGTGCCGTGGCGGCGGAAACTTTTTGTTAGCACAACCAGCGATATCAGCGATGCAAGCGGAAAGAAAATTCCGAACGAAAGTAATCCGCTGATGCCATAAGCGGCAATCAGTCCGGGGTTTATTACAAAAGTTGCAGCACTTGTCATGGCAGCAGCCAGCGATAAACCTACAAACCAGGGAGAGAAATTCAGGCTTCCAACGGCGTAATCGCTGATGTTTTTCGTACGCAGTGCTCCACGGATTACGAAAAAGAGGATTGCTGCTGCATAAATAGCAATCAAAATCCATCCTCCTGTTACTTGTTGAGCTGAAGCCATAATTTCAGTATTGTTTTAGTGATTTTTAAAGGTATAATTTAATTTTCAAAGCATTTCGGAAAAAACAGGTATTGAAAAAAAAATCAAGCATTTCCGGCATGTTGAAAGTATGATTAATCTTTCGATGCGGTACTAACTTTCTATTAATTTACAATTCCACCGTCAACACTTAAAGTAGCACCATTGATATAGGCTGCCTCATCGCTGGCAAGGAAAAGATATGCTGAAGCAATTTCTTCAGGCATCCCAAGCCGGCCGACAGGTACTTTTTCTTCCATGGATTTCAGGATATTTTCAGGCATCTTTTTCACCATTTCGGTAGCAATAAAACCTGGTGCAACAGCATTTACAGTTATGCCTTTGCGACCTAATTCGCGTGCAAGCGTTTTGGTTATTCCAATTACACCTGCTTTGGTTGCTACATAGTTGGTTTGACCGAAATTTCCGTAAAGCGCAACAACTGATGAGGTATTAATAATGCGTCCATATCCTTTTTCGACCATAGGGGCGCTTATGCATTTAGCACAGTTAAAAACGCCGGTAAGGTTTACATCAATAACCTGTTGCCATTGATCAGGAGTCATTTTCCTGATGGAAGCATCGCGGGTAATTCCGGCATTGTTGATAAGAATATCAATACGCCCGAATTTTTCGATAGCAGATTGAGTAGCAGCTTCCACTTCGCTGTAGGATGCTGTATTCACTTTTACAAAAATAGCTTTTCCACCTTCTTTTTCGATTTCCGCAACAGTAAGAAGTCCTTTTTCTTCGTTCATATCCCAGATCAGAACAGTTGCACCTTCAGCTGTAAATTTAATAGATGCGGCACGACCAAGTCCATCGGCGCCACCGGTAATAACTGCTATTTTGTTTTCGAGTCTTTTCATTTTATAGGTTTTTAACTGTTTTTTTTTTTTTGAATGCTGATTTATATCTCTTCCGCTTCCGACTTCTGACTCCCGACTTCCGACTTCCGACTCTTCTACTTTATATTTTCAATAATCAATGCCGTTCCTTGTCCTCCACCGATACAAAGTGTTGCAAGACCTTTATCAACTCCGCGGCGTTTCATTTCATAAATAAGGGTTGTGAGAATGCGAGCGCCTGAAGCACCAATCGGATGTCCGAGTGCAATAGCGCCACCGTTAACATTTACTTTTGCAGGATCAAGTTTCAGATCGCGCACAACAGCAAGAGATTGGGCAGCAAAAGCTTCGTTAGCCTCAACCAGGTCAATATCTGCAATTGTAAGTCCGGCTTTTGATAGTGCTGCATTGGTTGCCGGTACCGGTCCGTAGCCCATAATTGCAGGATCAATAGCCGCATTTCCATACGAAAGGATTCTTGCGAGTGGCTTTACACCCAGTTCTTTTGCTTTTTCAGCCGACATAATTATTAACATACAAGCGCCGTCGTTAATACCCGAAGCGTTTCCAGCGGTTACAGTTCCGTCTTTTTTGAAAGCCGGTTTCAAGGCTGCTAGTTTCTCTGCCTTCAGCCCGTGTTTCGGAAATTCATCCGTATCAAAAATAATTGGATCACCTTTGCGCTGAGGAATAGAAACAGGAACAATTTCGTCGGCAAAGCGTCCTGCTTTTTGAGCTTCTTCGGCACGGCGCTGGCTTTCGAGTGCAAAAGCATCCTGTTCTTCACGGCTGATATTCCAGCGTTCGGCAATATTTTCGGCTGTAATGCCCATATGATAGTTTTCGAAAGCGTCAGTTAATCCGTCGAGGATCATGCTGTCTAATACCTGTCCGTGTCCCATGCGATAACCATTACGGCCTTGGGGTAAAAGAAAAGGCGCATTCGACATGCTTTCGGTACCACCGGCCAGCACAACATCTGCATCGCCCAGCATTATAAACTGTGCCGCCATCGAAACAGCCCTCAATCCTGATCCGCAGAGTTTGTTAATAGTCATTGCCGGTTTTGAATCGGGAATTCCTGCTTTTATAGCTATTTGCCGGCTGATGTTCTGTCCGAGCCCTGCCGAAAGTATATTCCCGATTATGGTTTCCGAAATATCATTCCCATTGATTCCGGCTCTTTTAATGGCTTCTTTGGCTGCAATTACACCCAATTCAGTTGCCGATAACCCGGCCAGGGATCCACCGAAATTACCAACGGCTGTCCGCACTGCTGATACTATGACTACTTCTTTCATATGAATTTGTGTTTTTGTTTTGATATAATTGGTGAAAGGCAAAATGAATTGAGGAATACTATCTCCGTTTGAACGCAATTATTCTCTCACACTATTCGATTAGTTGACCTTCAATATTTTCCACGAAGAAACATCATTCCATATACCGGAAGCCAATTGAATTTCAACAATGTGAGGTTGACGTAAAAGCGAATTGCGATTTTACCCTGATGTTAAATATCAATATAACAGAATATTATGAATAAATTAGATGCTATGGACTAAACAATTTTAAAATAATGTTTTGCCATTAGAATTCTTGGATTTTAACAATGCAATGCTAAACTGAATTAGTGCAATGACTTGTTAGTCCGTTATTTGAAATCCGTGAAACAGGTGGTAGATTGGTATTATCTAAAAATACTTTTTCTCAACCAAAAACTCAGTAACATATTCGTAAACACCTTCTTCGAGGGTATAAAAAGGAGCGGGATATCCGGCAACATTAATCAGTTTCGACATATCAGCTTCTGTAAAATACTGATATTTTTCGCGTATATCGAGAGGGGTATCGATAAACTCAATTTTTTCGGGGAGGTCGAGGGCTTTGAAAACGGCTTTGGCGAGGTGCAGAAAAGCGCGGGCTTTTCCGGTTCCCAGGTTGTATAAGCCGGATTGTGGCTTTTCATGCATCATAAAATAGAGTACATCAACCACATCTTTAACATAAACGAAATCGCGAAGTTGCATGCCATCAGCGAAACCTGAACGGTGCGAACGGAAAAGTTTTGTGCCACCGGTTTCATTTATCTGTTTGAAAGCGTGAAAAATAACAGACGCCATTCTTCCTTTGTGAAATTCATTCGGCCCATACACATTAAAGAATTTCATCCCTGCCCAAAATGGCGGCGCTTTCTCCTGTTTCAGCGCCCAGCTATCAAAATTATTTTTTGATTCGCCATAGGGATTCAGCGGCCGGAGACTATCCACAATGGAATGATCATCGGAATAACCTCGTTCTCCCATTCCGTAAGTAGCTGCAGAAGATGCGTAAATAAGCGGGATTTCATACTGCGTGCAGGCTTCCCAAACCTGTTTCGAATAATTGAGGTTGAGGCGGTTGAATATTTCGACATCGAACTCTGTAGTATCAGTCCGGGCCCCAAGGTGAAAAACAGAAACTACTTCGCTGTGGTGTTTTTGAAGCCAGTTTATAAATTCATCGCGGTGCACATGACCAGCAACGGATTTGTGATCAAGGTTATGGTTTTTCAGCGGATT
>CAZBZA010000317.1:0-4235 GCA_964495865.1 uncultured Lentimicrobiaceae bacterium | reverse complement strand
TATGTAATATTATTATTCAAAACTGATTTTTAAAAGAAGAATTACAATTTCCACTACCTTCCCCAAAATTAGGAACCGTGAATAAGAACCCGAAATATTTGTCAATACCTGTGATCCTAAGCATTGTGGTTTTAATGCTCATGCCTGTAAATAAACTCCTAGCCCAAACCAGCAAAACAAATCAAATTGTTCAGGATGCGCCCGCTTCAAAACCCTATACCCGTTACTGGTGGTTCGCTTCGGAAATAAAAACCGAAGATATTAAGTTCAACCTCCAATGGCTTAAGGATCATGGATTTGGTGGTGTTGAACTGGCATGGGTTTATCCGTTAAGCAGGTTTAATAAAAACGACACAGTATATACTCCCCGGCAGGAATGGCTGAGCCCTGAATGGAACGAAACAGTTGATTTTGCCATCAGGTATGCTGATTCAATTGGTTTGGGCTGCGATTTAACCCTGGGAACCCTTTGGCCTTTCGGCGATAGTCAGGTGCCTTTCGGCCAGGCCACGCAAAAATATGGAGAACCAGCCTGGAGGCAGGAAATAAAACTTACCTGGGAGCATCCCAAAACCGGTTATGTAATTGATCATCTCACGCCAAAGCATTATCTCCCTTATTTAAACCGCATGGTAAATGCGTTTCCACGGCCAACAACGCGAATAGCACAGTCGTATTTTATTGACAGTTGGGAAGTAGAAACCGAAAAACTCTGGTGCGATGGGTTTGATCAGGATTTTTTGGCCCGTTTCGGATATGACATCACGCCTTTTATGGATTCAATATACAGTCCTGAAAATCGTCATTATCACTACGACTATATGAGTCTTATATCGGAAAAAGTGCTCACCTTTTACCACGATTTCGACAGTGTTTTAAATAATGCGGGTATTCAGTCGCGTGGACAGGTTTCAGGAGCTCCCTGCGATTTGATTTCGGGTTATGCCTTGCTGGATATTCCCGAAGGCGAATCCATGCTTTTTGAGCCTGAGTTTTGCGCCATACCGGCATCGTCCGCCTTATTGTCAGCAAAAAAACTGGTTTCGTCCGAATCCTTTACCTGCCTGTATGGGTGGCCCCGTGATTATATCAGGCAGGAGCAAACTGCGGATTTGAAACTGGTGGCCGATGCTCTTTTTTCGAATGGGATCAACCATGTTATATGGCACGGCAAAGCCCATAATCCCAAAGGACAGGATACGGTAAATTTTTATGCCACCACTCATATCGGCAGCAATGGAAACCTGGAACCCGAAATTTCCGCTTTTAACCACTACCTCGAAACCGTTTCGGGATATATGCAAAAAGGTAGTACGTATTCGGATATTGCAGTTTACCTGCCAACCGAGGATGCCTGGCTTGCCGGAGTTATGCCCAAAGAAAAACAATTCAAGTGGGCCTGGGGGTATTATGAAATGCGCTATGTGTATTTCCCCGACGAACTTTCGGGTTTTAATCCTACGTGGATTAACAGCGAATTTCTGGAAAAAGCTATCGTCGAAAATGGAATACTTAAAGTTGGCGATGCGTCCTATAAGGCTCTCTATCTGAATGCAGATTATTTGGATTACCGGGCAGTTAAGCGCATTACAGAACTGGCAGCAGCAGGTTTGACTATCATTTTAAAAAAGGATCCCCTTCAACCCGGGGCTGTTCAGCATGCTGATTATTCAAAACTTATAAGGCAAATCAGGAACTCGAAAAATGTTTCTTATGCCATGCCAGCATCTTTGACTCCTTTTATCACCGGCACTTCTGTTCCGCGCCATTGGTGCCGCCGAGATGGGGAAACCATTTATATTTTCTTTCCTGATCCAAAGGCCGACAGGATTAAGTTTCCGCTCGAATATGGCCAGTCCCTGGAAACGGAGACAAAACAAATGCAGGTTTCTGTGCATGACAAGGGCAAATCCTATACCCTTTCGCTGACTTTTAAACCGTATCAGTCGCTGTTGTATAAAATTGAGGACGGGAAAATTGACATTATAAACATTGATTTTATGCCAAAAGTCCCATCAGTAAAAAAGAGGCCCGACGGCTACCAGGCTCCCTGGCTTATCAGGTAATTATTGAGTTTCGGATTACTGATTATGTGTGCGATTAGTTGTAATCACTATAGTGTAGAATCGGGAAAAGCAATTTTTGGACGAAACATACTTAGAGTCTGCTGAAAACTCAACTAAAATAATAACTGGTTTTAGATTTCGGTGTTCTGAACCTTAAATTGTGACTCTTTTCTTACCGGTTACAAATATTGCGCTACCCTGTGGCTTTTTAATACCCCAATTTTATAATTAAGGAAGGTTCAGAGCACCGTAATATTTGTAGAAAACCACAGTAAACATCATACAAGGTGCAGCGCACCGACAATTTATAATGTATTGATTTTTATACAGATTGTTCGTTTCCTGTGCATTCGACACATTTATATTACTTCATATTCAGCTGATTATATGCTTGATATACGCTTTTCAGCAGGCCCTACTTTAGAATTACTAAAAGCAGAAGGTATTGAATTGGAAATAAATCAGTGGCCTGCCGATTTCTTAACTATAGTTTGAAGTCAGTGAGTTTAAACTATGTCAGAATTCTCCTCCCACGAATTACTCTTCTTTCAACTCGGGGCCATGCATGTTCCGGTATGGCTCGCCATCACTTATTATTAAATCGATAAGCCAAATGATGCCTATTACAGGTATCAATAAAAATACAAGTTGCCATCTGCCTTTACCTGCATCATGCATACGCCTAATTGTTGCCGACCCGAAAGGGATTACCAGTACAAGCAGGTAAATTGCCGTTAGTATTCCGTAAGGAAGCGCAGGGACTAAAAGGCTAATGCTGAAGTCAATTATTAGTAACATAGCCAGTATCATAATATTCAACATGTTGAACATCGTATATTCCAGCTTGCTGGACCTTCCTTTAAAAACAAAATATTTTTTAAATACTCTTGCGTACCAAATCATAATTATCGTGTATTTAGTTTGTGCCTTTTCTATTCATTGTACCGGGATTTGTAAATTATTGCAAACAAGGTAATAACATCGCAATGAAAGCTATAATCGTCTTCATCGCATCCGTTTTAAGTCTTTAATTAGAATAAAGCATAAAGGTATTTATTTTACATTATATTAAATGTCAGTAATCATCCGAAATGTATGTAGGCGGGGATGTTAAAAAACTGTAGCTGAAACAACTACAATTTTGTAAGTATATGAAAATTAATTGTTTGCAATTTGTTATAATGTATTTTTCAGAGTATATAATAAAAGTGCCTGGCAGCTTAACCACTCTGCCAGGGCACTTTCAAACCCAAAAAACAAAAAAAACAAACTGGAAATATAAAAATTAACAAAACAAACATTCATCTCCGGGAGAAATTTTCTCCGGTATTTATTAATACTGAATCAGGGTATTCCATTCCTAATAAGGTATAACAATCCCTATAATACTTTTTTATTCCGGTTTCCGCAACTGTTGCCTGATTGTACTGTGAAAATGCCTGTAAATCTTTCCTCCGAAACAGAGCACAGTAAGTATTATTACAATCAGTGCAATTAAAAGGATATTCATAACGATTGGTTTTTATGCTACATAGTTGAATTACATTTATTTAAAGGTGAATTTTAGTCATGATCCCAGAACTTTGTACCTGTGAGGAATATATTAATTCCTATAGGTACAACGCTGCATCTTTTTATTCTGTTTTGCTGCTTTATCTCTTAACATAAGCAGTTACTATTAGTTTAGTGTATTGTTAATCATTACTTTAAAATAATTTTCATCACTTGTACTTCTTCATTTTTCGATGCGAAACGAATATAGTACGATCCGCGTGCCATGCCACGAAGATCAATATCCTTAGTGCCTGACGGGGTTTCGGCCTGCAGGGTTAAAACCATTTTGCCATAGCTGTTAAATACTTCTATTGGACCTTCCGGTGCCATATCACTACTGCCATTGTGTGTAATAAACAATAGTCCGCTGCTTGGATTAGGATATACAGTATAGCCTGATGCCGTTGTTACTTCCAACCCGACTGTACTTAAAAAATTAGCGACCAGTACCCTGTTTTCGGAAGCAATAAACTGATAAATCGATTCTCCTGTAATTCGTGTGCTGTTCTCGGTCCAGCCGGTAAACATATATCCTTCGTAAGCATAAGCGGTAAGTGTTACGGTGTCGCCTTCAATATACAAGCCGCTCCCGGTGGTATATCCCGATGTTGTTGG
>CAZBZA010000316.1:0-4251 GCA_964495865.1 uncultured Lentimicrobiaceae bacterium | reverse complement strand
ATGCATATTCATTACTTCCAGCACGATCATTTCGAGGATTTGGGATACATAGGCGATTGGGCTGCAAGCCACAATTTTACTACCTCGGTAACCCGTTTCGATTTAAATCCTGAATTACCATCCTCTGACGATTTTGACTGGCTAGTAATCATGGGAGGTAAAATGGGTGTAAATGATTCAGCGGAATTCCCCTGGATCGAACCAGAAATTGAGTTTATCAAAAAAGCAATTCAGACGGGGAAAATCGTTATTGGAATTTGTCTCGGTTCGCAATTGGTTGCTAAAGCGCTAGGAGCTGAAGTATATAAAAACAAGGAGCAGGAAATCGGTTTTATGCCGGTTTATTTTAACCACTATGCATTGAATGATGCTGTTTTCAGGCATTTCCCACAGAAACTGAATGTAATGCATATGCATTTCGATGTTTTTGATTTACCTCCGGGAGCCACAAATATGGCAAATAGTGAAGTTACACCTTACCAGGCTTTCCGTTACGGGAAAAATGTTTTTGCTCTGCAGTTTCATTTTGAAATTTCAGAGTCGAATGCTGAAGGTTTTATTCGTGAGATAACACCGGAAATAGTGCCGGGCAGGCATGTTCAGACTCCTGATGAAATGTTATCTCAAATATTATGTTGCCGCACTAATAACCAAATTTTCAACAATATTCTCGACAGTATTCTTACCATTAAAAATCAGAAATAACTGTTTGAAGCTCCTTCAATTTTTCCAAAAAGCAGTCTTATTCAGGATTTCTTAGAGGCGTATATTAGAAATATTAACAATTTTTGAGTAAAATATTGATAACTTTAGCGTATATCTTCAAAAAATATTTAGTAAAGTTTTGTACTTTTGCACCCTCAAAACTGGGATCATCCGACTTATAACTATTAACACATAAATACAAAAACAGCAATCTGTTATGGCTAAATCAAAAGTAAAAAGTGTTTACACTTTCGGCAATAAAAAGGCGGAAGGCGATGCTTCGATGAAAAACCTGCTTGGTGGCAAAGGTGCCAACCTGGCCGAAATGAACCTTATTGGTGTTCCGGTTCCTCCGGGATTTACTATCACTACCGAAGTGTGTACAGTTTACACAAAAGAAGGTCGCGATGCAGCTTTAAAACTCATTAAAAAAGAAGTTGAAGCTGCAGTTACCGAAGTTGAAAAACATATGAATTCAAAATTCGGCGACAGCAAAAACCCTTGTCTGTTATCGGTTCGTTCAGGTTCGCGCGCTTCGATGCCAGGTATGATGGATACTATTCTCAACCTTGGTTTGAATGATGAAGCAGTAAAAGGACTTGAGAAAAAAACCGGAAACCCTCGTTTCGTTTGGGATTCGTACCGTCGTTTTGTTCAAATGTATGGCGATGTTGTACTTGGTTTGAAACCGGTTTCGAAAGAAGATGAAGATCCATTTGAAGAAATCATTGATCACCTGAAGAAAGAAAAAGGTGTTACCCTTGATAACGAACTTACAACCGACGACCTTAAAGAACTGGTTGCTCGTTTCAAAAAAGCAGTAAAAAAAGCAACCAAGAAAGATTTCCCGGCTGATCCATGGGAACAACTTTGGGGAGCAATCTGTTCAGTATTCGACAGTTGGATGAACGACCGCGCTATTCTCTACCGTCAGCTTAACAACATCCCTGAAGAGTGGGGAACTGCTGTTAACGTTCAGGCAATGGTATTTGGCAACATGGGCGACAGCTCAGCTACAGGTGTTTGTTTCAGCCGCGATTCAGGTACAGGCGAAAATATTTTCAATGGCGAATACCTTATTAACGCTCAGGGCGAAGATGTGGTTGCCGGTATCCGTACACCACAGGAAATTACTGTTGAAGGTTCCAAACGTTGGGCCAAACTAACAGGTGTTAGCGAGAAAGATCGTAAGACGAAATTCCCTTCGCTGGAAGAAACCATGCCTAAACTTTATAACGAACTGTTTACAATCCAGAAAAAACTGGAAAAACATTATAAAGACATGCAGGATATGGAGTTCACCATTCAGGAAGGTAAACTCTGGATGCTCCAGACCCGCAGCGGTAAACGCACAGGCGCAGCAATGGTAAAAATTGCTGTTGATATGTTTACAGAAAAACTTATCGACGAAAAAACAGCCATTTTAAGGGTTGAGCCTAACAAACTGGATGAATTACTTCACCCTGTTTTCGATACAGCAGCTTTGAAAAAAGCAAAATCACTTGCACAGGGATTGCCAGCTTCACCAGGAGCAGCAACCGGCCAGGTAGTTTTCTTTGCTGACGATGCAGTAGCATGGGCAGCTAAAGGCCATAAAGTAATTTTGGTTCGTATCGAAACTTCACCTGAAGACCTTTCGGGTATGAATGTTGCCGAAGGTATCCTAACCGCTCGTGGTGGTATGACTTCGCACGCAGCAGTTGTTGCCCGCGGTATGGGTAAATGCTGTGTTTCAGGTGCCGGCAGTTTAAAAATTGACTACAAAACACGTACACTCGAAATTGGTGCCGCTAAATTTAAAGAAGGCGACTGGTTATCAATTAACGGTTCGAACGGTGAAGTGTATGAAGGCAAAATCGGTACTATGGAAGCTGCTCTGAGTGGCGACTTTGGTAAACTGATGGAAATGGCCGACAAACATTCGCGTATGCTTGTTCGCACTAATGCTGATACACCTCACGATTCGAAAGTAGCCCGTAACTTTGGTGCAAAAGGAATTGGCCTTTGCCGTACCGAGCATATGTTCTTCGAAGGAGTAAAAATTAAGGCCATGCGCGAAATGATCCTTGCTGATGATGAAGCTGGTCGTCGTGCTGCTCTTGCAAAACTTTTACCTATGCAACGCGAAGATTTCGAAGGCATTTTCGAAGCTATGGAAGGCCTTCCGGTAACTGTTCGTTTGCTCGATCCTCCTTTGCACGAATTTGTTCCTCACGAAGACGAAAACCAGAAAGAAATGGCCAAAGAAATGGGCATTTCAGCTAAAGCAGTAAAAGAAAAAGTTGAGTCGTTGCACGAATTCAACCCTATGCTTGGCCACCGTGGATGCCGCTTAGGCAATACCTATCCTGAAATTTCAGAAATGCAGGCACGCGCAATTATCGAGGCTGCCATGAACCTGAAAAAGAAAGGCATAAAAACACATCCTGAAATCATGATTCCGCTTACCGGTACACTTACCGAAATGCAACTGCAGGAAAAAATCGTACGCGATACCGTTGAAGCAGTTTTTGCTGAACGTAAGGACCGTATCGATTACCTTGTAGGAACTATGATTGAAGTTCCCCGCGCTGCTCTGGTTGCTGATAAGATTGCTGAATCCGCTGAATTCTTCTCGTTCGGTACTAATGACCTAACCCAGATGACTTTCGGTTATTCGCGCGACGATGCCGGCAAGTTCCTCCCGGTTTACCTCAAAAAAGGTATTCTGAAATACGATCCGTTCCAGGTTCTTGACCAGGAAGGTGTTGGACAACTTGTACATATGGCAACACAAAAAGGCCGCTCCACACGTCCGAACCTTAAAGTTGGTATTTGCGGCGAACATGGCGGCGAACCATCATCGGTTGAGTTCTGTCATAGTGTTGGAATGAACTACGTAAGCTGTTCACCATTCCGCGTTCCGATCGCACGTTTGGCTGCTGCCCAGGCTGCTATTAAAGAATCACTTTCGGCACCCGGAAAAGCAAAAACAGCAAAGAAAGCTGATAAAAAATCAGACAAAAAAGCAGGAAAGAAAAAATAGTACTGTTTTTAAATGATAATCATCGAAAGAGGCTGCCGGAAGGTGGCCTCTTTTGCTTTGTAACAGCCACATTGCAATAATTACAATTATTAGAATTATTTTTCAATATTTAGAATTTGTACACTATCTTTGTATCTAATTTGCATGAATGAGAATTGTAGCCCGCAAAACGATAGCTAATTTTTATCAAAAACATTCCGATTCGAAAATAGCTTTAGAAGAATGGTATTTAAAAACACACAGGGTAGAATGGAAGTGTTCGGCTGACATCAAACAAACATTCAATTCAGTGGATTCAATTGGGAATGACCGGTTTGTGTTTAACATCAAAGGAAATGACTACAGGCTTGTCGCACTTATACTTTTCAAAATCAAAACGGTATACGTGCGGTTTATAGGTACACATTCGGAATACAGCAAAACTGATTGTACGAAAATATAATTTAACCATGACAAAAATTAAAAACAAACTGGAATTTGAAGCTGCTTCTTCCCGAATTGAAGAGTTGCTGAAATTAGTT
>CAZBZA010000315.1:0-4273 GCA_964495865.1 uncultured Lentimicrobiaceae bacterium | reverse complement strand
GGAAGCTGACCTTATTTTTCTGGACATACAAATGCCGGGCCTTACGGGAATGGAATTTGCCCGCAGTCTGAAAAATGCCCCTAAAATTATATTTACCACAGCTTTTGAGCAATATGCACTCGAAGGTTTTAAAGTTGATGCGCTTGATTACCTGCTGAAACCAGTAAGTTACCCCGAATTTCTGAATGCTGTTAACAAAGCAAAACGTTGGTTCGAACACGCGGAAAGGGCTGTAACAACCGAAAGCAGGAACTCTATTTTCGTAAAAGCCGATTATAAACTGGTGCAAATTGATTTTAATTCAATTCTGTATATTGAAGGCTTGAAAGACTATGTGAAATTCTGCCTGGAAGGTGACGAAAAGCCTGTCCTTTCGCTCATGAGCATGAAATCGCTGGAGGAAAACCTGCCCGAAAACCGTTTTATGAGAGTTCACCGTTCGTTTATTGTAAACCTGGATAAAATAAAAACTATAGAGCGCAACCGTATTGTTTTTGGCAAAGAATATATTCCTGTATCAGATAATTACAAAGAGAAATTTCAGCAATTTATTACCGAGCGGTTTTTCTGAAACTGAAACTGTGTGCAGACACCCGAAAAGGGTGTGCAGACACAGTTTCAGTTTCATGATACAGTTTCAGTTGCATAACACAAGTGTCTGCACACAGTTTCATGTGCATGACACAGTTTCAAGTATCTGACACAGTTTCGCCAATCTATCGCCCTTTCACTCCTATCTTTCTTTTCTTCGATTCTGAACGAAAAATCAGCCTGTTCATCTATTTCATTTTCAAAAAGCTGAAGCCCTGAATACTTTTGCTTCAGATATTCACTAAGTCTTTCCTCATCAAAGTTCAGAACCCGGGCAGGCTTCATATAAAATAACTGACTCATGTAATAAGTGTGTTTAATATCTTTGCTTTATGGGAAAACTCTACAGTTTTACAAAACCTTCGTTTATATCGGATAAAAAAATATATCTGATACTTCATGTTACGGTTTGGATCGTACTGTTTATGCTGCCTACCTATCTGCTTTATGCTGATTCGGGCAGTGACAAAACCTTTCTTTACAGAACATACCTGCAGGTTTTCCTTTATGCGGTTATTTTCTATGCCAATTACCTCTGGCTTAGTCCATTTTTATTTTTTAAAAAGAAAAAACTGCTATATTTCCTTGCAGCCCTGGCGCTGGTAGCGGCTGCAACCTATGCGAACGAACAGGTATTCTCCAGGTTGAACAGAGGTCCGATGTCCAATAAAATGGAAAATGAGATGCGCCCCAGGTTTCAGCAACCGCCGGGAATTCCATATATTCCCGAAAACTTTCCACCGATGGAACGTAAGCGGCCGGCAAAAAACTGGCCGGTTTACAATTTTATACTTACCACACTTTTCCTTTCGGGATTTGGAATGGGACTAAGTTTTTCGGATAAGCTGCGGCAGCACGAGAAAGAACGCAAAGAAGCAGAAAAGGAAATGCTCAACACCGAACTGGCTTTCCTTAAAAATCAAATCAACCCGCATTTCTTTTTCAATACGCTTAATAATATTTATTCGCTGGTTCAAACCGATGTTGCCGACGGGCAGAAGGCAATACTGCAGTTATCCAAACTTATGCGTTACCTGCTTTACGAAACCGAAAAAGGGGATAAACTGTTGAGCGAAGAAATTGAATTTATGCGCACCTACATTGAGTTAATGAAACTGCGGATTTCGGACAAAGTATCAGTTACTATCTCATTTCCTGAGAAATATGCTGATATTGAAATACCACCTTTGCTTTTTCTGCCATTTATCGAAAATGCGTTTAAACACGGAATAAGTTACCGCAGTCCTTCGTTTGTGAGCGTAATACTGAAAGTATTTCAGGGCATGATTATATTTGAATGCTCAAACAGCCTTGTCAGCCGCGGCGAAAACCTGCTTCAGCAGGATTCGGGCATCGGGCTCGAAAACGTAAAGAAAAGGCTGGCTTTGCTTTTCCCTGGCAAGTATGATTTGAGTGTAAAAGAAACTGAAACGACTTTCGATGTCGTTTTACAAATTAATTTATCCTGATATTCAACCACATGATCCATACCATTGCTATTGATGATGAGCCCTTAGCGTTAAAACTGGTGACAGGCTATATAACCAAAACGCCTTTCCTGGAGTTTGGCGGTGGTTTCGACAACCCCCTCAGCGCCATGGAATATTTTGGGCACCATGAAGTGGACCTGATGATACTGGATATACAAATGCCTGATTTGCTGGGGACTGAATTTGCCCGGATGATACAGAACGGGCCAAAAGTAATTTTTGCGACAGCATTTGAAAAATTTGCTCTCGAAGGCTTCAAACTCGATGCGGTTGATTACCTGCTGAAACCTTTCGGATACGAAGAATTTCTGACTGCCGCAATGAAAGCTAAAAAACTCATTGAACTCGAGCAGCAGAAGCAGAGCAGCGTCGAAACCAACGATCAGTTCCTTTTTATCAAAAGCGAATATAAAATCAGGAGGATCAATTTCGCCGAAATCATGTACATCGAGGGAATGAAAGATTATGTGAAAATATTCCTGCGCAACGAAACTAATCCTATACTTTCGATCAATTCGTTAAAAGTACTGGAAGCAAAGCTGCCTTCGTCGCGTTTTATGCGCGTTCACCGGTCGTTTATCGTTAACCTCAGCCGCATTGAAACCATCGAGCGGTTCCGCATCGTATTCGGCAAGGAATATATTCCTGTTAGCGATCAGTATAAAGAGGTTTTTCAGAAATTCCTGGATGAGAATTTTCTTTAGTGGAAATCTTATAATACACTCTACTATTTATAGCAGAATTAGAAAATACTTACGACCTCGTTCGTTCGTTTTATCTTCTGAAATTGTTGGTTATACCATATTTCAATAGCGGCTTTATTGCTGGCTTTCAAAATAATCTCCATTGGTGCAGCTTATCGGGCATAGTTTCGGGCTTAGCCCTGGTTTTCATGCTGCACGTATCAGAAAACATGACGAGAGCGAACGGAGAATATACATGGGCTCCTTATCAATAATTCCAGATTATTTAAACCACTTCGGGACTAATCTGATGGTTGGCAATACCCTTATCCGGAGTTTTCAGCAGACCTTAACAATTACAAATTCTTAACAATTCAGAAATGAGAAAACTTTTAAACCCTCTTCCTGTTTGTATATACCAAACAAAACGAAACAATGGAACAAGAGAAATTATTTTCCCCTGCCACTTTTGGCACAACTGATGTTAAAAACCGCATTGCAATGGCTCCTATGACGCGTTGCCGTGCTATCGGAAATATCCCAAATGATTTAATGGCCGAATTTTACAAACAGCGGTCAGACGCCGGGTTGTTAATTACCGAAGGCACTTCGCCATCGCCAAACGGGCTGGGTTATGCACGTATTCCGGGCATTTTCAGCAGCGAACAGGTTGAAGGATGGAAAAAAGTAACCGAAGCCGCGCACAAAGGCGGAGCTAAAATTGTTGTTCAGCTTATGCATACCGGCCGTATCAGCCATCCGCTCAATATGCCCGAAGGAAGCAGGGTTCTTGCTCCCTCAGCCGTAAAACCTGCCGGACAAATGTGGACCGACTCGGCCATGATGCAGGACTTTCCCGAGCCTACGGCAATGACTGAGGATGATCTTTTACATACCAAATCCGAATTTGTTGATGCCGCTCTGAATGCAATGGATGCAGGTTTTGATGGTGTTGAACTGCATGCGGCCAACGGATATCTGCTTGAGCAGTTTCTGTCGCCGGTAAGCAATATACGCACCGACAAGTATGGCGGAAGCATCGAAAACCGCTGCCGGTTTGTACTTGAAGTAGCCGATTCAGTTGCAGAAGCAATAGGTGCCGATAAAACCGCAATCCGGTTGTCGCCATACGGAGTAGCAAGCGATATGCCGCACTATCCTGAAATTCATGATACGTATGTGTATCTTTCAGAAGAACTTAACAAACTTGAAATTGCATACATTCACCTGGTTGATCATTCGGCAATGGGAGCTCCGGCTGTACCCGCAGAAATGAAACAAGCCATCAGGAATAATTTCAAAAACACTATTATTCTTTCAGGCGGATACGACAAAGAGCGGGCTGAAGCGGATATAGAAAGCGGACTCGGCGATTTAGTTGCCTTTGGCCGTCCGTTTATCAATAATCCCGATCTTGTTGAAAGACTTAAAAATGACAGTCCGTTGTCGCAGGATCTGAAAATGGATCTTTTTTATACCGCCGACGAGAAGGGATATACTGATTACCCG
>CAZBZA010000314.1:0-4279 GCA_964495865.1 uncultured Lentimicrobiaceae bacterium | reverse complement strand
GATGTAAAAATCGGATGCCCTTTTATTTAATTTCTTCGTAATCCACATACTCTCCATCATCAGGATTATGGGCTTTATTTTTATCCTTATCAACAAAAGTGATAGAGACTTCGCCTTCTTTTTTCTGTGGCTGGTTTTCGCGTGAGCGCTGATTTTGCTGTGTATATCGTTGTTGAAAATCAGTAATGTATTTGCGCATAATTGCTGGTACAACCAATCGCGTAATTATTTTATAAACGGCATATACTACCGTTAGAATCAATATCAGCCTAAAAATTCCGGTTATTGAAGCTTCGTAAATGATATGTTGCATCGCATGTTAAAAAGAAGGGCTAAATTACTATATTTTCCTTAATTGGAAGCAGGCTGTAACCAGTTAACCATAATAATTCGAACCATGAAAACAATAAAATTTCTTAAAAAGGAAAAATTGCTTGCTTGAAGAGGAAAAAATGCCTATTTTTGTTCCAGTTTAATTTTTTTATCATGAAGACTAAAGAAACAGAATTGGAAGATCCGGCAGTTTTATACGGTGTTCCAGGGCAAATTACTGATAGTGAAGTTCTTACTTTTCTTCAGACTAAAGATGTAAACTGGAAGTATGTTAATGCTATTAAATCGCTGACTAATTTTAATGATGAGGTTATTTCGGAGTGGTTAAATATAAGTGTTCGCACTTTTCGTACCTATCGTCAGCCTGAGAATAAATTCAAAGAAAACACAAAGGAGCAAATAATTCTCTTGTTATCGCTTATAAATCATGGGATTAAAGTTTTTGGTTCTTCTAAAGAATTTGACAAATGGCTTCATAACGAAAATTTTTATTTCGATAATAAAGCCCCAAATGTTTTTTTAAATACAGTAACAGGTATACGATTTGTTGACGATAATTTAACTGCGATGGAATACGGCGATAATGTTTAATTGTGATTATGGAAGTATTCAGGATTTGTAAAGAAGAGTATTCCGGACAGATAAAGGCTTCCGGGGGTGCCAACAGGTGGAATATGCAGGGGCACTATGTAGTTTACGCCGGATCGTCTAGATCGTTATCTGCACTTGAATTGGTTGTTCGGCGCTCTTCTATTATTCCTGTTCTTAATTATAAAGTGATGGTGATTTCAATTCCGGATGATGATTCTATAATCACACACATTCACCTCAGCGGGTTACCTCAAAATTGGAGAACCTTAGCGGCATATTCGCGTTTGCAGGAAATCGGATCAAAATGGTACACCACTCAAATATCCCTGGTTCTAAAAGTTCCTTCTGCTATAATTCCTTTTGAATATAATTATGTGTTAAATTCTGAACATCCTGATTTTAAGCGAAGTGTGAAATTAGTCAGAGTAGAAGATTATTTCTGGGATAATAGGCTACTTTGAAAAGTAGATTGATTAGCAACTTTAATCTCTGATAACACCATGTTTAAGTATAGGGAGGAATATAATTTCTGCAGATGGAATAGCTTTGAAGTGAATTTGTGAGCACCATAAAAAGAAAAGGAGGCAGGCTGTAAAGCCTCCTCCGCAATGCATTTATCGTATATTGAGCTGTTTTTGCAATCAACAGCAATATGTGAAAAAGAATTATTTTCCTTCGTCAGAAACAGTCAGTTTCTTTCTGCCACGGGCCCTGCGTGCTGCAAGAACTCTGCGTCCATTAACTGTTGACATTCTAAGTCTGAATCCGTGTTTGTTTTTTCTTTTCCTTACTGATGGCTGGAAAGTCCTCTTCATGATTGGTCGTTTTTAGGGGTGCAAAGGTAAGAAATGGAATGGATTTACCAAATAGTTTGTAAAAAAAATCCTTACCTGCTGATATTTATTTCAGCAGGTAAGGATTTTAATATTTAACTATGCTACTGCTCCTTCTTTTAAAGGTGCATCTTTCAGTGTGTTAACCAGGTAATTCCAGAATTTTTCGACCGATGCGATATGTACTTTTTCATCCGGTGAATGTGGATATCGAATAGTTGGACCAAAAGAAATCATATCCCAATTTGGGTAAACTCCACCTAGTAAACCACACTCAAGGCCTGCATGTATGGCTTTTATTTCGGGAATACGGCCATATAATTTCTGGTACACTTCCTGCATCGTTATCAGGATGGCTGAATTCATATTTGGTTTCCAGCCCGGATAGGTTCCGTCGAGAACTACATCAGCACCTGCAAGTTCGAAAACATCTTTTATCATCAACCCAAGATCTTTTTGAGCTGAATCAACCGAACTGCGCAGAAGGCATTGGACAAAAATTTTGCCGTTATTTGATTTTACGCTGGCAAGGTTGGTTGATGTTTCAACAAGTCCTTTCATATCATCACTCATACGCATTACGCCATTCGGACAAGCATTGATAGCTTTCATCACTTTATCGAGCGAAGCAGCATCAATTAAAGTTGCAGGTGTTGAAGTGGCGGCTATTGCAAATTTCATATCAGGTTCAACTGCTGAAAATTCGCTGCGGTATAGTTTTTCGAAATCACCAACACATTTAATCAGATCATCCGCCTTTGATGGTGGAACTGTAACAATGGCAAACGATTCGCGCGGTATTGCATTGCGAAGACTGCCTCCTTCGATGGATGACAAACGCAGATCGTGTTCAATAACAGCATGTTGCAGAAAACGGTTCATGAGTTTATTACTGTTTCCGCGCTGTAAAATGATTTCGAGGCCCGAATGTCCGCCTTTTAATCCTGTGATCGAAAGTTTGAAAGCTGCAACACCTTGTTTAACTGGCTCTTCCGTATATTTAAAAGTAACGTTTGCATTGGTACCGCCGGCGCAACCAACATACAATTCGCCTTCGTCTTCGGAGTCGAGGTTAAGCAGGATATCGCCTTTAAGAACTCCTGGTTTCAACCCGAAAGCACCGGTCATGCCGGTTTCTTCGTCGCAGGTAAAAAGTGCTTCAATCGGTCCGTGAACCAGGTTGGTAGCTTCAAGAACAGCCATGGTTGCAGCAACGCCCATTCCGTTGTCAGCGCCTAATGTGGTGCCGTTAGCTGTAACCCAGTCACCGTCAATATATGCTTCAATCGGATCAGCGGCAAAATCATGTGCTTTATCGCTGTTCTTCTGCGGAACCATATCGAGATGGGTTTGCAAAACAATGCCTTTACGGTTTTCCATTCCCGGGGTAGCTGGTTTGCGGATTATGATATTTCCAACTTCGTCCTTAATGGTTTCGAGACCATGGGTTTTACCGAAATCGACCATAAATTGCTGAATACGGTCTTCGTGATGCGACGGACGTGGAATTTGTGTAAGGCTGTAAAAGTTTTTCCAAACAGCGGTTGGTTCCAGTTTAAAGATTTCTTTGTTCATTTTTATTTAGGTTATAGTTTTAAGTTACTTGGATAAATATGGTTTAGATTTTTAAGGTTAAAGTGCTTAACGTTTATGGTTCAATCTGAAAGTAAATAGTTAATATTAATCGGATCGATCATCTTTCTATTTGTTTTCAACTGAATTCACTGTGCCAAAAGTAGTAAAAAAGAATATCGGGAAATTAGATATTACACGAATTGGAATGTTTATTATGACAGTTTAACATTTACCCAACATGAACTACTTTTTTTGTTTCGAAAAATGCCTCATCGAAATAATCGCTCAGGTTAAAAAGCTTTAATTTCCCTCTTAGTGGGGCAAGTTCAGTAGCCAGATCGCCACCTTTCAAATAAAGAATCCCATTAGGTAAAGTGTGCAAATTCCCCTTACGGATACTACCTGATACCCATTGCATAAATTCAGGGAGTGTTGTAACTGCCCTGCTAACAACAAAATCGAATTTCTGTTTCACATCTTCTGCCCGGCAATGAATGCCTTTTACGTTATTTATTCCGGCAGCCTCGGCTACTTCATTTACAACTTTAATTTTTTTACCAATGGAATCAACCAATAGGAATTCCGTTTCCGGAAATAATATTGCTAACGGAATTCCAGGGAATCCACCTCCTGTTCCAACATCCATAACCTTGGCTCCAGGCAGGAACTGCATCACTTTTGCTATTCCCAGGGAATGTAAAACATGATGTTCGTAAAAATTTTCCATATCCTTACGCGAAATTACATTGATACGGCTATTCCATTCAATGTATAAAGCTTCCAGCATTCTGATTTTTTCAACCTGTACAGCATTCAGGTCAGGGAAATATTTTCTTATTAATTCCATTTCAGTATAAAATTATCTGCAAAAATAAGGTTCCTGTTTCAATTTAAACTACAGTTTCGAATGTTTTGCACTTCAGTTTCCACAAGAAGCAATTGTTTAC
>CAZBZA010000313.1:0-4294 GCA_964495865.1 uncultured Lentimicrobiaceae bacterium | reverse complement strand
CGCGTCTTTACAGCAGTCGTTCTTCCTGATTCTTAAACGCCATTGCTCCAGTAGGGCATGCATTTACGCAGGCAGCAGCAGTTTTCTTTAGCGCTTCCGCTATGGTTTCATTGAAAGGAACGCTTATCCGTACATCAAAACCACGGCCAATATATGTTAGCCCGAGGGATTCTTCCTTGCCACTGATTTCGACGCACAGACCACAACGGATGCATTTTTCAGGTTCGTAAACTATGAGGTCGTGATGGATTGATTTTGTTACATGTTTACGTTCGGGGCCAAGGTGCTTTTTTCGGTTAGCACCGTATTGATCAGAATAAATACGAAGCTTGCAGGAAGCAGGTTTGCGGCAGTCGCAATGCAGGCAGCGTTTGGCTTCGGCAATGGCTTGTTCTTCGTTAAAACCGGCAATAAAACCACCTTCCGGTTCAATTGGGAAGCCGAGGTAGCTTTCTTTCAGGTATTCCCTGTTTTCAGGATGTGACAGATGCCCGAAAGCTGAATTGAAGTGAAATTTCTTAACAGGCGCTTGTGTGTTGAGGTAGATACCAACTTCAGTAGCTGCAATCCGGCCCTGAGCCGAAGCCCTTACAGCCATCTCATGTTCGCGAAGCATATTTCCACAGGCAAATACGCCTGGACGTAAGGTTTTGAACGTTTTTTTATCAGCAATTTCTGTTCCCCAGTCGCCAATTAATCCGAAATCCTCAACAGGTTGCTTGTTTCTGTTTCCTGTTGCCAGGATAACGGCATCGAACTTTGGAATAATCTCGTTTTCAAAAAAATCAGGACTAATCGATTGATTTTGATGAAAAACAGCACCCATACTACGGATGCCATCTATTTCAGCATCCAGCATTTCGCGGGGAAGCTTTTCCTCATCAATATTGTAACGCATGGCACCACCGGCCTGTTCGTTTTTATCAAAAAGCGTGCAATCATGTCCGGCCCGCAATAAATAGAAAGCAGCCGACAAACCAGCAGGACCGGTTCCGATAACAGCAATTTTCTTTCCGGTTTTTTGAATTTCCGGTTTCAGATTTTGATTTCTTCTATCAGAATCCTGAGCCGTAAATCGTTTCAACAAACAAATAGAAACCGCGCCATCAATAGGTTTACGGCGACAGGCTTTTTCGCAGGGGGCAGGACAGATATAACCCAATATTAGTGGAAGTGCTATTTCCTCACGAACAATTTCGAGTGATTTTTCGAATTCACCATTGGCGATAAGCCGGTTCATCAGCGGGATATCCATTCCAGCAGGGCAAGTCAGAGTGCAGGGCGCTTCACAATCTCCCACATGATCGCTGAGTAATAATTCAAGGGCTTCGCGGCGGATATCGGAAACTTCTTCAGATGTGGCAATAATATTCATTCCTTCAGCTACAGGCATTGCGCAGGAAGTGAAGAAATTTCCCCGGTCGGCGTCCTTCACCATGCAAACCATGCACGACGGATGGCACGAATGTCCTTCGAGATAACACATTGTCGGAATTTCAATGCCCAATAATGCAGCAGCCTGAAGAACGGTGGTTCCGGGTTCTACTTCGGTAGTTTGGTTATCGATTGTAATTTTCAACATTAATCAATGTAATTATTTGTGATGGTTACAGGATAAAGTCGAGATAATTGTCCTGGTTTACCACTGTGAATTTCGATTGAGGGTAATTCTGTGCGAATTGAGTTGGCGTTTTCACAGTCGTTTTCCCCCATTTATATTCAAACGCTTCAATTTCCCCGCTTTTTTCTTCAATCCTGTCAATTTCCTGTCGGGTAGTGGTGCGCCAAAAATAATCCGTCACGAAATAATCCTGGTATTCCAATTTTTTGATGCGTTCACTATTCAGGTAGTTTTCCCAGAGTTTTCCTGCATCATCCCTCATATTTAATGGATTAAAATGGTTTATCAAAGCATTGCGGATTCCATTATCCACAAAATACCATTTTTTCTTTTTCGTAATTTCATTATCTGCATTCCGGCTAAATCCCGAAACCGGATACAGGATAAATACTTTTGAAAAGAGATCCAGGTATTTTTCAACAGTATTTTTACTGATTTGCAAATCATTGCCCAACCCTTCGAGGGAAATTTCGCTTCCCACCCGATACGCCATGATTTGCAACAGCGACAGTATCTTATCTCTCTTCTTTATGCCTTCAAACGCCAGAATATCTTTTAACAGGTAGGAATATACTATCTCTTTCAGGTATTTTTCCTTTTCCTGGTTCGAGCCCAGATGAATGAGTTCGGGATAACCTCCATAAATAAGACGGTCCTCTAGCCGGCCGCGGGTTTCAATCGGGTTTTCGTAGTTCGCAAATTCAAGTTGTGCCAACGGAAACATTTTAAACACCGACATCCTGCCAACCAGGGGTTCGCCCACCTGGTTGTTGATTTCAAAAGCTGATGAACCGGATATCAATACTTTCAGTCCATCAATGGTATCGACCATCAGTTTCAGTTTCCGGCCTATATCTTCTATTTCCTGGGCCTCGTCAATGATCAGGAAGCGGGAATCGCCCAACAAGCGCTTATAGTTTTCGGTGCTTCGCTGATCCAGAAAATTATGCGTTTGAATATCATCGCCATTTAAAAAAAGTACTGCCTCGCTTATTTCAGAAGCTATTTTCTTTAAAAGCTCTGTTTTACCAACCCGGCGCGGCCCCATTAATACCAACACTTTGTTGGGCTTTATGGCATTTTTTAACTTCTGATACAGGTATCTGTTTATCTGCATTTCAAATAGATTTTATGCAAATATAAGGCATAATGATTAATTTCCGTCAAGCAACTGACGGAAAACATTTAATTTCCGTCAAACAACTGACGGAAAACATTTAATTTCCGTCAGTACAAAGAAGTTTTCGAGGCAGTAATCAACCATTTTTACTCTACTTTAACCGCATCCACCGGGCAAACCTGCCGGCAGATATCGCATTTTATACATTTTTCCATATCAATGGAATGGATTTCGTAAGGTTTAAATTCGATGGCATCCGAAGGGCAACGCTGGGCACATTTGGTACAACCAATACAGTCATCTGTAATTTTGTAGGTTATCAGTGGCAGGCATTTCCCTGAAGGACAATGACCGTTTATATGCGCTTCGTATTCTTCCCTGAAATATTTCAAGGTAGAAAGCACCGGGTTTGGCGCTGTTTTTCCTAAACCACATAAACTTCCTTGTTTTGTGCTTTCAGCCAGTTTTTCAAGATGGGTAATATCTTCGGGTTTTCCTTTTCCGCTTCGGATTTTATCCAATAGTTCGAGCATTCGTGTTGTGCCGATACGGCAGAACGTGCATCTTCCGCAGGATTGATCCTGTGTAAACGAGAGGAAATAATGCGCAATATCAACCATACAATCGGTGTCGTCCAAAACGATCAATCCGCCGGAACCCATCATGGCACCAACTTTGGCTAATTCCTCAAAATCAATTGGCAGATCATACATTTCGGCTGGAATACAACCGCCTGAAGGGCCGCCGATCTGGACAGCTTTAAATTTCCGGTCGTTGGCAATTCCACCGCCGATTTCTTCTACAATCTGCCTCAGTGTAATTCCCATCGGGACTTCAATCAGTCCGCCACGGTTCACTTTCCCGGCAAGGGCGAAAACTTTGGTGCCTTTGCTTCCTTCGGTTCCAATATTGGCAAATGCTTCAGATCCATGGCGGAAAATCCATGAAACAAGAGAGAACGTTTCAGTGTTATTAACCAAAGTTGGTTTTCCCCAAAGGCCTTTAACGGCTGGGTAGGGCGGGCGCATCCTCGGAATTCCGCGTTCACCTTCGATAGAAGCAATCAGTGCAGTTTCTTCACCACATACAAAAGCACCGGCTCCTTCAAAAACCTTTATATTAAAAGAAAAACTGCTGTTTATAACGGAAGTTCCGATAAGACCGTTTTCACGGCAAATCAACAAAGCCTCGTTAATTCGTTTTACAGCCAGCGGATATTCGGCGCGTATATAAAAAATGCCTTGATTGGCGCCGGTGGCATACCCGGCAATCAGCATTCCTTCGATTACCCGGAAGGGATAGGATTCGAGCAACATACGGTCCATAAATGCGCCGGGATCACCTTCATCGCCGTTACAGATAATATATTTTTCAGCATTAACCTGGTCTTTTACCATTTGCCATTTTCGACCAGTTGGAAAACCGGCACCTCCGCGTCCACGTAAACCGCTTTTTGAGATTTCGTCAACTATCTGTTGTGGAGTAAGTTCTTCAAGGCATTTCTGCAAAGCTGTGAAACCGCCACCTTCACGATATTCCTCAATATCACAAGG
>CAZBZA010000312.1:0-4301 GCA_964495865.1 uncultured Lentimicrobiaceae bacterium | reverse complement strand
GCTCCGTGAACGTGGCCATGGCTTAGTTCTTCGGCTGAAGCTTCACGCACATCAATTACTTTACCTGTAAAATGAAGAATATTGCCAGCCATAGGATGATTAAAATCCATTCGGACTGATTCATCGCTTACACTTACAACAGTTCCCTGCAGCATATGACCCTGGTCGTCGCGCATTGGAATTACATTACCAATGGTAAGTAACTCATCGTCAGTTTTGCCATCGATCATAAAAATACTTTTTTCGAGATCGATTATGGCATCCTGGTCCATTTCGCCATAAGCATCAGCGCTGGAAAGTGTAAACTCGAAAACGTCGCCTGTTTTCAGTGTGCTGAGGTGATCTTCGAACTTTGGAAGCATCTGGCCATTTCCATAAAGGAATACCAAAGGATCGCCGGCCTTGGTTTCTTCGATAATTTCACCATTCGCATTGTCGCGTTTCAGCACATAACTGAGAGAAACGACTGTGTTTTTTGTGATTTGCATTCGTACGATTTTAAAAGATTAAGAAATGAATTAACAAAATTTGACTACTAAAGTTTCGTAACAACTACTATTATTCAGTTTCCACTGCTGTTGAATCCGCGTTAGTAGCCAGCGAATCCGCTTTTGGCCATGGCGTTTGACAGCCATAGGGTTTGTCTATTTTAATGTCAGGCCTGGCAAATTTCTGCCTGTATTCCTTCAGGGCTTCGTCTTTGAGTATTTTTGCCATAAACTTACCATAAATCGGTTGTGCTGTGCGAAGTCCCTCGCCCAGGTGCGAAGTTCGGAAATGTATTGATCGGTCGTCGTTACCAACCCAGCAACCTGCAACCAGACCTGGGGTTATACCTACAAACCATCCATCCGTATAATCGGAAGAAGTGCCGGTTTTGCCGCCAAACTCGGTTCCGAAACGGAAAATATCGTATTCCCACAATCCTTGAGTTGTGCCTCCAGGCTCGGTAAGTCCGGAGCGAAGTAAAACACTCATAAGGAAGGCTGTTTCAGGTTTAAGAACCTGTTTTTTAGCTGGTAATGCCTCGTATAATACTTTTCCATTCTGGTCCTCGATGCGTGTTACCAGCACAGGCTCCACCAGCGAACCACCATTCACGAAAGTACAATAGGCATTAACCATTTCTTCCAGCGTAACATCGCTTGACCCCAGGCAAATAGAAGGTACGTCGGCAAGTTCGGATTTAACTCCCATCATCTGTGCATATTCAATAACTTTCCGCCAGCCAATCTTTTTTGTTAACTGCACAGCCACTGAGTTTACTGATCGGGCAAAAGCATGTTTCAATGTCATGGTTCCGGCATGACTGTGGTCAACATTCTTGGGGCTCCATTCCTTTTCCTCACCGTTCTCAGTGTATTTTATCGAAACAGGCTGATCCGTAATCTGGTCGCAGGGGCCAAACCCATTATCAAATGCCGCAGCGTAAACGAATGCTTTAAAAAGCGATCCGGGCTGTCGTTTCGACTGGTTAACATGATCGTACTTAAAATATTTAAAGTTGATGCCACCCACCCATGCTTTAACAAAACCGGTGCCTGGCTCCATGGCAATAAAACCGGTTTGGAAAAAATTCTGGTAATATTTAATCGAATCAAGAGCCGACATGGTAGTATCGCGTTCGCCGTTGAAAGTAAAAACTTTCATTGCATGTTTTTGGCTCAGCGCTATGCGAATACTGTCACTGCCTTCGCCATACCGGGTTATAAGTTTTTTATACTGAGGGAGTTCAATAGCTTTATTAAAGAAATAATCCTTAATTTCCTTTCCGTTTTCATCAATCCAGGGTTTCACTGCATCGCGACCCGACTGGTTAAACACCCTTTGCAGATTTTTCATATGCTCAGCTACCGCTTCTTCAGCATATTTCTGCATTCGGGAATCAATAGTAGTATATATTTTCAAACCGTCAGTCCATACATCATTTCCTGTTTCCTTACTCCAGGGCTGCAGATCTCGCACAATGGCATCGCGCAGGTAAGTCATATTCCCTTTAGAGAAACTTTTTCGTTGAAACTTGAGTTTTAGCGGAAGCTCAGTAAGCGAATCCTTTTCCTGATTGCTGATAAATCCGTATTTTTCGAGCTGGCTTATAACCTGGTCACGACGGGTTTTCGAACGAACCGGATTTGCAACCGGGCTATAGGATGACGGAGCTTTCAATAAGCCTACTAACACAGCAGATTCATTATACGTAAGTTCCGAAGGTTTTTTACTGAAAAAAGTAGATGCTGCCGAGTTAATCCCATAAGCATGACTGCCAAAATCTACAGTATTGAAATACATGATAATGATATCCTCTTTCGAATAATACAGCTCAATTTTTACTGCATTAATCCATTCTTTTGCTTTGCTGATCAAAGTGGAAACAAACGGAATAGCTCCGAGTGGACCGGTTGAATAATCCTTACGCGTTTTGAAAAGATTTTTAACCAGTTGCTGTGTTATTGTACTTCCGCCTCTTCGGTCGCCCTGCATAACCGACCACAATGCAGCAAATGTTGCCTTTATATCAACCCCGTTGTGTTTGTAAAACCGAACATCTTCAGTTGCAATAAGTGAGTTTATCAGATTTTGTGGCAGGTCTTCGTAAATGGCAGGAGTCCGGTTTTCGGTAAAAAGTGTGCCAATCATTTTACCATCAGCTGAATATATTTGGGAAGTGATACTTATATCAGGGTTTTTGAGTTCAGTTATTCTTGGTGAACTGCCAAACATCCATAAAAAATTTACATCGATTGCAAGTGTGAGCAAGAGAAAAAAAGCAAGACCATAAATACCCACCAACACAGCTTTTAACCATAAAGGTGCTTCGCGGGGTATCCTGATCCAGGTTTTAATAAAACTTTTTATTCCGGAAAATATACTCAGTGCTTTTTCACCGAGGAATCCTACCCTGCTTCTGAGGTTATTGTCGTTCATTTGTTGGAGCTATCTTCCCTTTACATTCGGCTGCAAAAATACTCCATTTTTAGTTTACTTCTTTACATCCATAAACATTAGCCCATCAGGATTCCTTAGTCGCATTTATTGCTGCCAGCCGTTGCAAAAGTGTTGGATGAGAATAGTGTATAAACACATACCAGGGATGTGGGGTAAGGTTACTAAGGTTCTTCACCGAAAGTCGTTTTAATGCTTCCTGCAGGGCGCCGGGTTGCGAAAGACGGATAGCAAACCTGTCAGCTTCATATTCGTGCTTCCGCGAAACCGAATTAAACATAATCCCCAATACAGTCGAAACCGGGCTGTAAAGGATTCCAAAAGCAATAACCGACATATGAAAAGAAGCAACCGATGCCCCGAGTGCAATAGAAGGTAAAGGACTTTTCAATAAAAGTGAGAGAACAAAAAGCAAAACACCTGTTTGCAATACACCGCTTACCAGGCCTTTAAGCACATGTTTCTTTTTGTAATGTCCAATTTCATGGGCAAGCACAGCGGTAAGTTCGTCAACACTATGTTCATTAACAAGGGTATCATAAAGTACAATGCTTTTCTTACTTCCGAATCCGCTGAAATAAGCATTACCGCGCGAACTCCGCTTCGATCCATCCATGATGCTGATATCCTTCAAACTGAATCCGGCGAGAGTAGCAACTTTTTCAATTGAATTGCGCAATTCACCGGCAGGCAGAGGAGTAAGTTTATTAAAAACCGGAACCAGCAACGTAGTATAAAAATAGCTTATAAAAAGGGTAAAAACGGAAATACATATCCATGCCAGCACCCAGAACCAGGCACCGGATTTTTCGTAAATAAAAATGATCAAAGCCAAAATAGCACCACCGATAACCGCTCCGAGTAACCAGCCCTTCAGTTTATCAAAAACATAGGTTAAGGGAGTTGTTTTGTTGAAACCGAAGCGTTCTTCAATCACGAAAGTATGATACACATCAAGCGGAATACTCAACAGATCGGATGCAAAAACAAGAATTCCGAAAAACAGTATAGCCTGTAATATTGCTGATGTTGTAATATCCATCACAAAAGTATCGAGCCATGCAAAACCACCCAGAAACAACATTAAAAGAATAACAAGGAATGATATGCCATCCGATAAAAGTCCAAACCGGTAATTTACACTTTCGTAATCCTGCTGTTTGCTGTAGGTTGCTTCGTCGTAAAAACCTTTCAAGGCATCAGGCAAGTTATTGCTTCGTGTAGTAGTATTGAGATAACTGATCCACTGATCGAACACAAAACCAGCTATGGTAATGACAATGAGAATGTTGAAGAGAAGCTGCGCAGTCATTTTGTTGGTTGTTGTGGTGGCTGTTGGTTAGAAGTTAATGGAAAAT
>CAZBZA010000311.1:3209-4321 GCA_964495865.1 uncultured Lentimicrobiaceae bacterium | reverse complement strand
CCCGGAGCTGTAAGTTGCCCGGCATAAAACAGGTTTTTTACTTTCTTGCTTCTCATTTTTGGTTTCAGAAAAGCAGTCTGTAACAGGGTATTAGCTAAACCGTAAGCGTTTCCTTTATATGCGTTGTAATCGCTTTCGAAATCAGCATGGGCATAGCTTCGCTTAAACACAATGTTTTTACTTATATCCTGACCGGTAAGATGTTTGAACCGTTCAAGAATAATCTGGAAGTACTTTTCACGGGTAGCTTCTGTGTCTTCCAGTCCGGGTGCAACAGGAATAAGTACAAATAAATTTTCCATGCCTTCGGGAGCAACTGAGGAATCAGTTTTAGAAGTACAACTGAAATATAAAGATGGATTTTCGGGCCAGCCCGGGTTTTCGTAAATAGCTTCTGAATGTTTTCCAAGGTCCTGATCAAAGAACAAGGTATGGTGCTCTATACCTTCAAGTTTCTTGTCAATACCAAGGAAAAAGATAAGCGATGAAGGTGACAACACCCGCGAATCCCAGTATTTTTTCGAATACGACTTATATTCGTCAGGAAGCAAACTCTGTTCAACATGCTCGTAATCAGCTGTTGCAAGGATATAAGGAGCTTCATAGCGTTCGCCGGCAGCAATAACTGCGGATATTTTTCCTTGCTTTACCTCAAGTTTTTCAACCGGGCTGTTATAAATAAATTTCACACCCAACGACGCAGCTAATTCAACCATTCCTTCTACAACGCTGTACATTCCTCCAACAGGGTACCAGGTTCCGAGTTTAATATCGCCGTAATTCATCAAACTATATAAAGCCGGGGTATTTTTAGCCGTTCCGCCCAGGAAAAGTATCGGGAATTCGAGCATTTGCCTGAGCCGGGGACTTTTAAAATATTGCTTCAGATGTTTTTCGAACGAACTGAACATATCCAACCTGAAAACAGATGCAAGCATTTCAGGCTGTGCAAATTCGAACATCGAAAGTCCTGGTTTGTAAACAAATTTGCTCATTGCAATCTTGTACTTATATTCAGCTTCCACCAGGAATTTACTGAGAGCAGCTCCGGCACCGGCTTCTTCTTTCTCAAAAATATCAATAACATCTTTAAACGTGGCCGGAACATCTAC
>CAZBZA010000311.1:0-3109 GCA_964495865.1 uncultured Lentimicrobiaceae bacterium | reverse complement strand
AATCGGACAAAAAAAACGAGGAAAAGTTTTTTATTTGAAGTAAAAGTAGTAATTTTGCAGCCCTAAAAACGGATAATAAGCAATTTAACGTTACACAGATATGTATTTAACGCCTGAAATCAAAAAAGATCTATTTAAAGATAACGGTCAGTCTGATGCTGATACCGGATCTGCTGAAGGCCAGATAGCGCTCTTCACTTTCCGTATCAAACACCTAACCGGGCACCTGAAAGAGAACAAAAAAGACTTAGCAACACAGCGCTCACTGGTTCGTTTAGTTGGTAAACGTCGCAAAATGCTTGATTATCTGAAGAAAAAAGAAATCGAGCGTTACCGCGCAATTATTGCTAAGCTGGGGCTCCGCAAATAGTAAGACTCATATTATCTTATAAAGAAAGGCAATCTTCAAATTGCCTTTTTTTGTATTGATACAAACTGCGAACATATATACCAAAATTCAAAGCCCAGGTTACCAATCCCAAGGAAAAACTATATCGGCAACTTACATTGATATGTGAATCACCGACTTGGAATTTGGAACATGGAATTTGGGACTTGGAATTTTAAAAATCAGGCCGATCCGTGGTGCTCTATTCAGCCTGTTACAAAAAGCAAAACGAAAGCACTGGTTGTTACACAAAAAGATAAAAAAGAGGTAAATTATGGAAGGAATTGTTAAAACCTTCGACATTGGCGACGGACGCATGATTTCGATTGAAACGGGCAAACTCGCCAAACAAGCTGATGGAGCTTGTGTTGTAAAAATGGGAAACACCATGCTGCTAGCTACTGTTGTAGCAGCAAAGGATGCTAAGGAAAATGTGGATTTTATGCCACTTTCAGTTGAGTATCGTGAAAAATATGCTGCCTCAGGCAGATTCCCGGGTGGTTTCTTTAAAAGAGAAGCTCGCCCGTCTGATAGCGAAATATTAATCTCCAGGTTAATTGACCGCGCATTGCGCCCTCTTTTTCCTGACAACTACCACGCTGAAGTACAGGTAATTGTTACCCTTATTTCATCTGACGACGATATACTGCCCGATGCACTGGCTTGCCTGGCTGCATCAAGTGCTCTTGCCGTATCAGATATTCCTTTCAACGGACCTGTAAGCGAAGTCCGCGTAGCACGTATTAATGGCGAATTTGTTGTTAATCCTGCTTACAGTCTTATCGAATCAGCTGATATTGACATATTGGTAGCCGCTACAGCCGACAATATTATGATGGTCGAAGGCGAAATGAAAGAAGTTTCGGAGCAGTCGATGGTTGATGCTCTGGTTTTTGCTCATAAACATCTAAAACTGGCATGCCAGGCTCAGCTTGATCTTGCTGCTCTTGTTGAAAAATCGAAAACAAAACGCGAATATTGCCACGAGAAAAACGACGAAGAACTAAAAGCTGCAATTGCTGATTTTTGTTACGATAAAATTTACGCTGTAGCTATGTCAGGCTCCGGTAAAAAAGAACGTACCGAGGCTTTCTCAGCTATCAAACAGGAATTTATTGCTACGCTTGAAGAAAGTGTTGCTTCAGAAAACGGACCACTTATCGGTCGTTACTATCATGACGTTGAGAAAAAAGCAATGCGCAACATGATCCTTAACGACAAGCGCAGGCTCGACGGACGCAAACTTGACGAGATCAGGCCAATTTGGAGCGAAGTAGATTATCTGCCTACTGCTCACGGATCGGCCATTTTTACACGTGGCGAAACACAATCGCTCACCAGCGTAACTTTAGGATCAAAACTGGATACCCAGGATATTGATGGCGTTGTAATTCAGGGCGAACAGGATTTCCTGCTTCATTACAATTTCCCTCCTTTCTCAACGGGTGAAGTGAAACGTATAATGGGTGTAGGCCGCCGCGAAATCGGTCATGGAAACCTTGCCTTACGTGCACTTAAACCAATGATGCCGGGTAAAGATATCAATCCTTATACGGTTCGTATTGTTAGCGATATCCTCGAATCGAATGGTTCTTCATCAATGGCTACAGTTTGTGCCGGAACACTTGCGCTGCTTGATGCCGGAGTAAAGCTTAAAAAACCAGTAGCAGGTATCGCAATGGGACTTATTACTGAAGGAGAAAAATACTCAGTTTTGAGCGACATTCTTGGTGATGAAGATCACCTTGGCGATATGGACTTTAAAGTAACCGGAACCCGCGATGGTATTACCGCTTGCCAGATGGATATTAAAGTTGACGGACTTTCCGCTGAAATCATGGCTAAGGCTATGGAACAGGCCAGGTTGGGTCGCCTGCATATTCTAGGCGAAATGGCTAAAACCATTACCGAACCACGCGAAGATTACAAGCCTCATGTTCCGCGTATCGTTAAAATAACGATTCCCCGCGAATTTATCGGAGCCGTTATCGGTCCAGGAGGAAAAATCATTCAGGAAATGCAGCGCGAAACTGGTACTACTATTGTAATTGAAGAAGTAGGAGAGTTTGGAATAATTGATGTTGTTTCGAGCAATAAAGCTTCGATTGACGCGGTTAAGGAAAAAATCAAACGTATCGTTTCTGTCCCTGAAGTTGGCGAAGTATATAACGGAACTGTTAAAACAATTACAGCTTTTGGAGCATTTGTCGAAATCCTTCCGGGAAAAGACGGACTTCTTCATATTTCCGAAATTGAATGGAGCCGTCTGAAAGATGTTGAAAGCGTTCTTAAAGTTGGTGATAAAATTGATGTAAAACTAATTGAAGTTGATCCTAAAACGGGAAAACTGAAGCTTTCGCGCAAAGTTTTACTGCCTCGTCCGGAAAATACTGACGGAGCAAAATAAGTTTCCGAAACCATTCACCTTCCCTCAATTTTATAGGGAAGGTGTTTTTTTTTTCAGAAATATGAAACCCGTATTCAATTAATTGCGTATTACAGAACGCCAACACAAATTTATACTATGAGGCAACTCAAAATAACCAAGCAAGTAACTAACCGCGAAACCGCTTCGCTGGATAAATACCTTCAGGAAATAGGTAAAGTTGAACTGATAACAGCAGAAGAGGAAGTTCAGCTGGCCCAGCGAATTAAACAAGGTGATCGCGCAGCTCTCGAAAAACTGACAAAAGCAAATCTTCGCTTTGTAGTATCTGTTTC
>CAZBZA010000310.1:0-4333 GCA_964495865.1 uncultured Lentimicrobiaceae bacterium | reverse complement strand
TTCGAATGCCATTATTAAATGGGTTTATCAGATTTTTAACTTATTCAGTTTTACTGTTTTTTGACTTCAACTGTTTTCTATTTTCCTATTCTCTTTTTTTCTTGTACCCTCTGTCCATTGGACATCTCCCCTTGAAAAAAGGGGAGAACTATTCGACAGTTTTTTACTTCCTATTTTGAATTATTCAAAAAGAGCTAATGTTTATATTCACTATTCTCTTTTTACTATTCTCTATTCTCTATTCACTTATTTCTATCTGTCGATATCAGGTATTACCAGGTCGAAAGTGGCCATAATTGCTACCAAGTCAGCTATTTTCCATCCTTTAGCAATGTGGTTGATTGTGAATAGATTGGAGAAACCAGGAGAACGGAATTTAACGCGATATGGATTCTTTTTTCCATCACTTACCACATAAACTCCGAATTCGCCACGCGCTGTTTCAACCCGCTGATAATACTCGCCTTCAGGAAGCTTAATTACTCCTTTCATTTTAACTGCAAAATCGCCTTCAGGAATATTATCGATAAGTTGCTCGATGATATTCAGCGATTCCCACATTTCGTCCATTCTCAGCTTCCACCGCATGAATGAGTCGCCATCAGTTCCTACTTTTTCATCAAATTTAATATAAGGATAAGCGCTATACGGATTATGTTTACGTACATCGCAGCTGAAACCTGATGCTCTTCCAGTAGGACCTGTTACTCCGTATGCAATAGCATCTTCTTTTGTCAGGATCCCTATTCCTTTAGTACGGTTCTGAAAAATTATATTTCCGGTAAGTAATTTGTCGTACTCGGGTAATGTTTTTCTGAATTTCTTGATAAACGCTTTTACCTTTCGCTGAAAGTTCGGATGAATATCGAACATTACACCACCAGGAACACTGTAATTCAATGTCAGACGGGCACCACAGGTTTCTTCAAAAATATCTAGGATATCTTCACGGTCGCGGAGGCCATAGAAGAAAGCTGTAAGAGCTCCGAGGTCCATGCCCGACGCACACCACCACAACTGATGCGAAGCCAGACGCTGCAATTCATCAAAGATGGTGCGGATGTATTTTACCCGTTCGGGAACTTCGACCTGTAGCGCATTTTCTACCAGAAGACTAACGGCTTCGTTGTTCATATGCGAAGAGAGGTAATCCATCCGGTCAGTAAGGTGCGGAATCTGTGTATAGGAAAGGGCTTCGGTCATTTTTTCGATGCCGCTGTGGATGTAACCTATGTGAGGTTCAACATTATGAACAATTTCGCCTTCCAGTTTGAGCAGCAAACGCAGAACACCATGAGTACTTGGGTGTTGCGGACCCATATTAACAAGATACTCGTCAGTCTTTATCTCGTCGGTGGTAACAATTTTTTCTATGATCTCAGCCATAACTATCTTTCTACAACATGAATATCATCCTTAAAATCTTTGCGAAGCGGAAATCCCCATGTTTCGTCGAGGAAAAGGCGTCGCAGATCAGGATGGTTGTTAAATTTTATTCCCAGTAAATCGTAGATTTCCCTTTCGTGAAACTCCGCGGTTGGCCATATATCAGTAACCGTATCTAAAGCAGGAGTTTCCCTGTTTTCGGTATTTACTTTTACCACCAGAAAATGTTTATGTGTGGTTGATTCCAAATGATAAACTACCTGGATGAATGCAGGATAATCGACTCCTGACTCACAAACCAAGTAATCGAATGCCATATTGGGATCCGATTTCAGGTTTTGCATAAACATATGCATTTTGTCGTGAGCAACAGTAATTTCTGGATACTGAGTGCCTTGTTTAACGACTGCATCCGGATTTGCGGCTGAAAGCTGTTCTATAAGTTGTTCGTTTGTCATGGCCTGATTGGTTTCAGAGTGTGCAGAAAGCAGATTGTATTTCGGTTCCGTTTAATCGCAACATACTGTTTCCTTTTTTGCTGCTCTGCCTTATACCCTATTCCCTTTTCTTTATTTCAATTTTTTTTCGTTCTAATCAAACGCTGACAGGTCTTTCAGACGCTGTCAGGTTTTCTCATTCACTATTTCTTCAACTGCTTCTTGAAGTTTTTTTCTCTCTTGATTTTTTTCTGCAACTGCAGGAAAGCAAACAAAAGTGCTTCGGGCCTTGGCGGACATCCGGGTACATAAATATCAACCGGTATTACATGGTCGGCGCCTTTTACAATGGAGTATGAGTTGTAATAAAAAGGACCGCCCGAAACAGCGCAAGCACCCATAGCAATTACATATTTGGGATCGGCAATCTGATCGTACAATCGTTTCAGGACAGGAGCCATTTTGTAATTGATAGAACCTGAAATAATGATCATATCAGCCTGGCGAGGAGTTGCCCGTGCAACTTCGTAACCAAATCGAGCCATATCATGACGCGATGCACCCACAGCCATAAATTCGATGGCACAGCAGCGGGTTCCGAATGTAAGTGGCCATACCGAATTGGATCGTGCCCAGTTAACAAGAGCATCGAGCTGGGTGAGTATTATACTGCCACCCTCATACTGTTCAAGTATGGGGAAGTCGTTTTTCTCAAATTCTTTTTTTGATGTTATTCCCATTTCAACGCGTGTTTTTTCCAGCCATATAAAAGGCCTAGACCTAAAATGAAGAAAAAGATTAAAATTTCAACGTAAGCTGTGATACCACCGTTTTTCATTACTACTGCCCAGGGGAAAACAAATACAGTTTCCACATCGAAAATCAGGAATATAATGGCAAACAGGTAATAACCTACTGTATATTGCAACCAGGAACCACCGATAGTTTCAATTCCACATTCGTAAGGTTCAAATTTTGTTGGGTTGTAGGATGTTGGTGGTACGAAACTCGAGAAAAGCATTGCTCCCCCTACGAGTACCACAGCAACAATAAAAAAAAGCACTAAAGCGCTGCTATCCATATTTTAACGTTTTTTGTGACGGTTTTGAGGGGGCAAAAGTATTGAATTGTTGTAATTATATATGTATGAATTTTGATACATAAGCTAATTTAGAATACCTCTAAATTAAGTAATCGGAATATTAATTAATTTTCAAAACTATAATGTATTGAAAATGTGTGCAGAAGACTTTATGATTCAAGGGTTGAAAGTGAGAACTATTGTGTAATTTTGTGCTTAAATAGATACTAAAAGTTTTCAACCATGAAAAAGCTACTTCTCATTCTAATAGTCACAATCTTTTTTGTTTCAGCAAATGTGATGGCACAAAAAAATACAGATGAAATAAAAATAAAAACTTCGGCCCAGTGCGAAATGTGTAAATCACGCATCGAAATGGCAATGGCATATGAAAAAGGTATTACCAAATCCGATCTGAACCTGGAGGACATGGTTCTTAGCGTTAATTACAAACCTGGAAAAACTACACCTGAAAAAATCCGGAAAGCTATAAATGCAGTGGGATATGATGCGGACGAAACTTTTGCTGATCCCAAAGCTTATGCAGCACTTCCTCCATGTTGCAAGAAACCGGGAGATCCTGATCATATCGGGCATTGAGGAATTTGTTATATATCCGTTAACTCAAGTGTTCCAATACAACTCTACCTGTAATTCCGCCTTTCAAAATCTTTTCAATACTTTTATTTATTGAATCCAAACCTGCTGTTTGTGTTTTTATTAGCTGAAGGTCTGGTTTCCAATCATCAGCAAGTTTATTCCATAGAGATCTCCGCAGCAGCAAAGGCGTTGTTGCCGAATTGATCCCCAGCAGATTTGCGCCATTTAAAATGAAAGGGAAAACGCTGGTATTAAGCAGGGGAGAGGCCACGTTGCCACAACAAGCTACATTGCCATGTGGTTTTAGCGATTTCAGAATGGTAGCAAGTGTATTTCCTCCAACAGTATCAATGGCTCCGGCCCATTGTGGGCGCAGAAGCATGCGGCCCGATTGATCATCAACTTCTGAACGATCGATAATATTTTTTGCTCCTAAATTAATAAGGTATTCTTTTTCATCCTTTTTGCCTGTAGATGCAGTTACCTCAAAACCTGTTTTTGAAGCAATAGCAACCGATAAACTACCAACTCCGCCGGTTGCACCGGATACCAGTAATGATCCATCTTTAGGTTTCTGCCCACATCGCAGCAAATGATGCATGGAGAGTGCTGCTGTAAATCCGGCTGTGCCAAGGATCATGCTTTCTTTCAGGCTAAGACCCGAAGGCAAAGGAATTACCCATTCGGAAGGTACATTAATATACTCGCCAAATCCGCCCATGGTGTTCATTCCCAGGTCGTAACCGGTAACAATAACCTGATCGCCCGGCTTAAATTCCGGCGAATTACTTTCGGCAACAAAACCGGCAGCGTCAATGCCCGGAGTATG
>CAZBZA010000309.1:0-4341 GCA_964495865.1 uncultured Lentimicrobiaceae bacterium | reverse complement strand
CCGGTATAAATGAAAAGTAAAACTTAAAAAGCTTGAGAATGGAATTGATTGATATTCAAAACTATATTAACGGCAACCAGGCCATTTTGCTATATTTCTATAACGATAGTTGTGCACCTTGCAAAGTGTTAAGACCAAAAGTCCAGGAATTGGTGGAAAGCAGTTTTCCTGAAATGAAATTTATGCTGATCAATGCAGAACAATTTCCGGCAACGGCAGCTTCGTACGGTGTTTTTTCATCGCCGACCATTATTGCTTTTTTTGAAGCAAAAGAATATATAAGAGAAAGCAAGAATATATCAATCAGTGAATTGCATGATAAGATAAATCGAATTTACAATATGATTTTTTGATACATTAAATTTTTTACTTTATGTACATCAAAGTATAGAAAAGAACTATCTCTGCAAACAAAGGAGAATATTTAAAAATGAACGACCTGAACAATATGCATCCATATTGTGTTTTATGTTTAACAATTAAAACGAATAATTAAACATAATAATTTCTCAAAAATGAAAATCTTCTCAATAGTAATGATATTGTTTCTCTCAGGATTAATGAGTTTTGCTCAACAAACTAATTTTCATAGTTTTAAAACCAAAACTATTGACGGGAAACCATTCGACCTTGCCAGTTTAAAAGGCAAAAAAGTATTGGTTGTAAACACAGCTTCCAAGTGCGGTTTAACACCTCAATACAAAGATTTACAGGAACTTTACTTAAAATATGGCAGCGATAATTTTGTGATTATAGGATTTCCTGCAAACAACTTTATGAGTCAGGAACCAGGTTCAAATTCCGAAATCAAACAATTTTGTACTGAGAATTACGAAGTTACTTTCCCGATGATGCAGAAAATATCTGTAAAGGGTGACGACATTGATCCTATTTACAAATGGCTGACTTCCAAATCAATGAATGGCAAAATGGACGCTGAAGTGAGCTGGAATTTTCAAAAGTTTATGATTGACGAAAATGGTAATTTTGTGGATATGGCTTCTCCCCGCACTAAACCTGCGGATGAAAAAATTGTAAAATGGATAACTTCCAAATAACAGAATTTGAAAAACCAAAATAACACAAAGCCGGTTTGAAGAAATTTAAACCGGTTTTTTTATCTCACAGCCTTTCCCAAATTATAATTTTTAAATCATAACATTTGATAATGCTACGTAACACTTTGATATTAATTGATATATAAATTATTATCAAACAGAGAAATTGAAGTACATTTAAACTTTTATGATTATCATTCTGTTAAAACTGCAGCCAGATTCAACAAAAAATTTCTTGTATAGATAATAATGCATATTTTTATAGATTGGATTTTAAGAACATAGTATGGACAATTTTAAAGATTCACGAACAGCCCTGAACGTAATGCAGGCTTTTGCAATTGAAACACAGGCTATTCAAAAATACCAGTGGTATGCGAAAATTGCAAACAAAGAAGGTTATCAGCAAATGGCAGCTATTTTCACCGAAACTGCTGAGCAGAAAAAGTCGCATGCCAAAACTTTATTCAGGTTTCTCGAAGGCTGCGAACTAGAAATTTCAAGTAGTTTCAGAGCTGAACCCTTAGCCGGCACATACGAAAATCTGAAAGCTGCCTGTGATGCCGAAGAAAAACAGAATGAATCATTATTTGCTGATTTCGAATCTATCGCATGGGAAGAAGGATATAAACAAATTGCTACAAAATTGAAACTGTTCCGGCAGATCAAGAATTTTTATGCTGAAAGGTTCGAAAAACTGGCTTCAAATATCGAAAACGGAACCGTTTTCAAGAAAGACAAAAAAGTAAAATGGATTTGTCGCAAATGCGGTCTTATTTACGAAAGCGACAGGGCGTTGAAAAATTGTCCGGGTTGCGAACATCCCCAGGCATATTTCGAAATTCTGGCTGAAAATTATTAGACCCACGCAACATTGAATCACTTATTTTTGTTACCAATATAAAACACGCAAAATACTACACAGGCATGGCGGTCAAAACACTAAAAACCCAAAAACAGGAAATTTCACTTGCTTTAGATAAACAGCAAATTTTAAACGATTACCGCATTGCCTGCGAAAGCCGGCAGGCTAGTCTGCTTGGGCGTCGCGAAGTGCTTACCGGCAAAGGGAAGTTCGGCATCTTTGGCGATGGGAAAGAAGTGGCTCAGCTTGCGATGGCCAGGGTTTTCCGCAATGGTGACTGGCGCTCAGGATACTACCGCGATCAAACTTTTATGCTTGCTGCCGGACTGATGAGTATCGAAGAGATTTTTGCACAGATTTATGGCGATACGGATGCTGAATTCAATCCCATGAATGCCGGCCGGCTAATGAATAATCACTTTGCAACCCGCAGTCTTGATGAAAAAGGAGAATGGAAAATTCTGACTGAACAAAAAAATTCATCGGCTGACATCTCTCCTACTGCTGGCCAAATGCCTCGTTTGCTGGGACTTGCACTTACATCGAAACTATTTCGTGACAATCCGGATTTAGCACATTTGACTGATATTTCGAAAAACGGCGATGAAGTCGCTTTCGGAACCATTGGCGATGCCAGCACAAGTGAAGGCCATTTCTGGGAAACCATTAACGCTGCAGGTGTTTTACAGGTGCCAATGGCAATGTCAGTGTGGGATGATGGGTTTGGAATTTCGGTTCCGAATAAACTGCAGACAACAAAATCGAGTATATCGGAAGTACTCAAAGGATTCGAAAAAACTGCTGATAAAGATGGTTTTATAATCCTAACCGCTAAAGGCTGGGATTATGCCGGTTTATGCAAAATTTATGAAGAAGGTGTTGATTACTGTCGGAAAAATCATGTTCCGGTATTGTTTCATATAACTGAAGTTACACAACCCCAGGGACATAGTACATCAGGTTCGCACGAGCGTTACAAATCAGCCGAAAGGCTTGAATGGGAGAAAGAGTATGATTGCATTTTGCAGATGCGTAAATGGATCATTAATGAAAGTATAGCTTCAGTCGAGGAGCTTGATCAAGTTGAAAAAGAAGCAATTGAGAGAGTTAAGCAAGCCCGGAAATCGGCCTGGAATAATTTCCAGAAACCTTTAAACCAGCTTCGTGATGAATTCCTTAAAATTGCCGATGTTACAACATGCAATTGTGCCAAAACACAGAAAATCAATGCGATAAAAGAGGATTTACGACAAGTTGCTGATCCTATTCGCAAGGATATTATGTCGGCAGCAAAAAAAATATTGCGCCTGATCTGCGATTCCTGCAGTAATCCCGAAAATTCGTTAAAAATCAATGTTTCTATCTGGCTAAAAAAGGAACTTTTAGTCAGCAGCGAAAAATTCAATTCTTTCCTATATAGTAACTCAACAGAATCTGCTTTAAAAGTGGCTCCTGTTGCTCCCATTTACACTGAAGATGCATTAATGGTTCCCGGACGCGAGATTTTACGCGATAATTGGGACAGCCAGTTTGCAAAAAATGAAAAGATAGTAATGTTTGGTGAAGATGTAGGACAGATAGGAGGTGTTAACCAAACCTACGAAGGACTGCAAACCAAATACGGTGAAAACCGGATTTTCGATACCGGTATACGCGAAGCTACAATTATTGGCCAGGGTATTGGAATGGCAGTGAGAGGATTACGCCCCATTGCCGAAATCCAGTATTTTGATTATTTACTTTACGGTTTGCAACTGATGAGTGATGATCTGGCTACTTTGCAGTACCGCACCCGAGGTGGACAAAAAGCCCCAATGATCATCACAACCCGTGGACACCGCCTGGAAGGAATATGGCATTCCGGCTCACCGCTAAGCATGGTAATTAACAGCATAAGAGGAATTTATGTACTGGTTCCAAGGGATATGACACGGGCTGCCGGCTTTTACAACACCATGCTTCAATCGGATGAACCTGCATTGATAATAGAGCCGCTGAACGGATACCGCCTTCGCGAAACACGACCTTCGAATATCGGTGAATTCCGCATTCCGGTTGGAGTTCCGGAAATAATAGAAAGCGGAACCGATGTAACTCTGGTAACTTATGGTTCGTGTGTGCGTATTGCTCAGGATGCAGTTGCTCAGCTGCGCGATTTCAAAATTTCAGTCGAACTTATTGATGTACAATCGCTTGAACCATTCGATATTCATTATATGGTTGCTGAATCACTCAAAAAAACCAACAAAATTGTTTTCTTTGACGAAGATGTTCCCGGCGGCGCAACAGCGTATATGCTGCAAAAGGTACTTGAAGAACAAAAAGGCTTTCAATACCTTGATACAGAACCTCTAACGGTGACTGCACAAGCTCACAGAGCTGCTTATGGCACTGACGGAGACTATTTTTCAAATCCAA
>CAZBZA010000308.1:0-4389 GCA_964495865.1 uncultured Lentimicrobiaceae bacterium | reverse complement strand
TTTTTAATTGATTAGAATTTAGTGGGTTAAAAGTATTTAATTGAAATGAGTGTTGCGAACTGATAGTGTATTTTTAGAGGTTGACTTAAAAGGTATTCTGTGGTTTATTGTGTGTTATAATTCAGAATAACAGATGTTTGTATGAATACTATTTATCATTGACCGTTACTTTTCCCCAGCGGATAACATTAGCGCCCCAGGCATAACCTATGCCTGCGGCAATCATTGAAATAATGCTTCCTTCGGTAATTTTTTCCTGTTTCTGAGCCAGATGAAGTGAGAGTATCTGGTCGACCTGGCCGAGGTGGCCAAAGTTCTCGAGGTAAATGGTTTGTTCGGGCGTTAATCCAAGTTCAGAAACAAAGCTGAAATACAACGAGCGCTTGAAATGCAAGGCTGCCAGGTAATCAAGCTCCGATTTTTCGACTCCGGATTTGGCAAAAGCTTTGTCAATGCATGTCATCCAGTTTTTCATCGAAACTTCGTTCAAGCGCTCTTTCATATGCTTTTCGTCGAACACGCGCAGCGATTGGTATGCATGGGATAAATTTTCATTTGTGATTGGTTTCTCGGTTCCTCCGAATTCCACGCCGGCATCCCTTGCCATTGTTCCATCAGTAATTATATGGGTGCCGAGTAATTCGTTATAGCCAAAGTTTTTCTTAAGAAGTATTGCACCGGCACCAGCTGCCAGGTTATACATAAACGAAACCGAACTATCGGTATAATCGAGGAAATCGCCGTTTCGGTAACCACCGGCAATCAGAACTGTATTTATCTCAGGATCGGAAAACATCATGTCCTTAGCTATTTTCAGTGCAGCAACCGATGTGCCACACCGCTGCTGGATATCAATAGCCCAGGCATTTACAGCGCCAATCCGTTCCTGAATATAAATTCCGGTTGTTGTAAGCGGGAATTCTTTCCATTCTTCGCCAATGGATAAAATCAGGTCGATTTCAGCAGCCGCTACCCCGGTATTTTTGAGGCAGTCAATGGCCGCAAGTGCGCCCATTTCCTGTGTGCCATCGCCAGGACCGGCTACTGGTTTTTTAATAATTCCCAGTTTGTTTACGATGGCTTCTTCGCTCCATTGCCCATTTGTGGCGTCCGAAATCTGCGCGGCAGTCATATATGTTTCTGGAATATAAATTCCGGTTCCTACAATGCCTGCATGAAGTGACTGTGATAAAGATTGTATCATAGTAATGGAGTGAGTTTAGTAAATAAAAAGGTTGCTTCCCACAGCAAGTCCGGCACCTGAGGCCATAAACAGCACCCTGTCGCCACGCTTTATTTTTCCTTCGGTTACAGCATGATGAAATGCCATTGGCACACAGCCTGATCCGGTGTACCCGAATTTATCCATTACCGTGGTGGTTTTTGACATGGGGACTTCAAGTATTTCCATCACTTTGCGGATAACAGAAAGGTTGATCTGTGTAAAAATAAAATGATCAACATCGCTGATTGAACAGTCGTATTTTGCTAAAAGCTTGTTAACAACCATGGGCCATAATCTTTCGTTTCGGTCGCCGGGCATAGGCTTCAGGCTAAGGAGACCTTGCTGTTGTGTATCAAGAACTTTTTGTGTTACAGGCATTTTGGTTCCGCCGGCATACACTCCTATAAAATCGAACTGGGTTCCATCCGTTAAAAGCTGGCTTCCGATATATCCTGATGTATTCGCATCCGTCCGTCCAATAACAACAGCTCCGGCGCCATCAGCAAAAATGGAATATCCGAAAGCATCGTCAGATCTCAGGTATGCGGGCATATTATAAACCCCAATTACGACAGCATATTTAATAGTCGGATCAGTAGCCATAATGCGCACAGCATTATCAAAAGCAATAGTAAAACTGGCGCATGAAGCCGAAACATCAAATGTCGAAGTCCAGGTTTCCTTTTTCTGAATCCTGCCTTGCACGATTATTGAAGTCGCAGGACTAATATATTCAGGGGTATCGGTTCCAACAATAATCAGCCCGATATCGTCACTTTTTAAACCAGCCGCTGCTATGGCATTAAGGGCGGCATGAACAGCAAAATCGGCAGTAGTTTCTTCAAGTCCACGCAAGTGGGCCATATGGCGGCTATAAATTCCGAGCTTGTTTTCGATTTTTTCCGAGTCGAAATCGAGCCCGGTAAGGCTTTTTAGCTCTGCATTGGGAATTACTTTTCCAGGAGCATATGAGCCTGTGCCTAATATTTTAACTGGTAACATTTCGGTGCTGATTTTGTAATTATAAAAATCCAAGTTTTTCGGCCTGCTCTTTGAGGCTTTCCCTGAAATCGGGGTGGGCAATTGAGATTAATAACGCAGTACGTTCTCTTACAGTACGACCTGTTAACCTAACACTTCCCCATTCGGTTACAATATAATCGGTATGGCTGCGGTGCAGGGTAACAGCGCTGCCTTCAGGAAGATAAGGGACAATTGTAGAGATTTTCCCACCCCTGGCTGTTGAACGGCAGGCAATAATCGATTTTCCTTTTCCATCGGTACCTTCGATAGCTGCAACTGCGGTATCAGTTTGTCCGCCCGTTCCCGAATATTGCTCAATGCCAATGGATTCACTCGAAACCTGCCCGGTGAAATCAATCATAATGCAGGTGTTAATCGATACCATTTTACTGTTATGTTTCATGGCACAGGGATCGTTAACATAACTTCCGCGCAGAAACTCAACACTCTGATTGTTATCCAGCCATTTGTAAAGCTTTTCGCTTCCCATGGCAAATGTGCAGATGAATTTATTTTTATGAATCGATTTCTTCTTGTTGGTGATCACGCCGGCTTCGTACAATTCCATCATGCTGTCGACCATCATTTCGGTATGAACGCCAAGGTCTTTTTTGGTGTGCAGTGATAATGCAGCTGCATTAGGAATATCGCCAATCCCAAGCTGAATTGTAGAACCATCTTCAACCAGGTCAGCAATATGCTTTCCAATACTCATGGCTACTTCATCAGGCTGCGGTTCGGGCAGTGTAGGAGGCATCTGCGAAAATTCAACAAAATAATTAACTTCACTTACGTGAACATGAGTATCGCCCAATGTGCGTGGCAGTTGATCATTTACTTCGAGAACAACTATTTCGGCTGCTTCAATAATATCTTTTTCGTAGGTAATTCCTAATGAGAGTGAAACAAATCCTTTTTCATCAGGTGGTGTGCAGGTTCCAAAAAACATATGCGGGCGACGAACTTTAAGCCTGTCAGTAGCCGCGCGGTGAAGCATATTTGGTACATAAGTTACCGTGCCGGTTTTGGCTTTCAAAGCCTGACGCGATCCGGGGGCATGAAACCAGCTGCAGAGTTCAAAATGCCCTTTCATTTCGGGCAGCATATAAAAATCGTAGGGTTTTAAAGTGAGTACCGAAAATACTTTTACATCCCTAACACGGTCTTTTGCATGGTGAAATTTAGCCATGCAACCCTGTGGTTCTGAGGCGCATTGGGCAACAATAATATCGGTATCGCTTTTAATAAAACTAATGGCTTCTTCGATGCTGATAAGTTTTTCGCGGTATATCGAGTGAGGTGTTTTCATAAAATGAAAAGATTTTTTCTTTTTTAAACTGAGGCTTTGGTTCTTGTTGAAAAATGCACAGTCAGGCTGACAAGCAACGACATTATTATGGCTGAGGCTGCCGCAATAGCCGGGTTTTGAACTTTACCGGTGAAATATTTATCGAAATATCCAAAGCTGAATTCGTAAGTGTTTATCATCCATGGCGATACATAATACACTAGAAAATAAACTACAAGGGCTGTAAGCGATCCGGTGACTGCCGTTTTCAGTGATGTGTTTTTGATGAATATTCCGAAAACGATTGGGATAAACGCAATGGAAAAGAAGGAGTAAACACCGTTTTGCGCAAATATGGCCACACTCAGGTTGGGATGCAGAATTTGTGAACGGGCAGCCATAAACGAAACTATTGCCATTCCTACAATTACAAGTCGATTAATCAGTATGTATTTACGATCATTAGTGATATGTTTTCCAAATAATGGTTTTATAATGTCGGACGTAATAGTTGTGCTTAAGCTTTGAATTAAGCCTTCAATGGTAGATAATCCTGCGCTTATCAGGCCCAGTATTACAACCAGACCAATACTGATTGCTACCCATCCCTGCGAAAATATTTTCACAACGTAAGCAGGTATAACCCCGTCAACTCCCAGGGGTTTTCCGTTAGCAGTAAGATCGGGGAAAGTAAGGCGGGCATATAAACCGGTGAAAACTACCGAGTAAAACAATAATTGGATGACAACTGCCGAAATCAGATATTTGTTTACATCACTTTCTTTTTTAAGCAACAATGATTTGGTAATAATGTGCGGCTGACAAACAACTGCTGCGCCCACTACCATTTGTA
>CAZBZA010000307.1:2224-4405 GCA_964495865.1 uncultured Lentimicrobiaceae bacterium | reverse complement strand
CAAGGATCACTTTTCGTATTTACTATCAAAACTAACATTGTAAACAATACCATGGAAACAACTCAATTTAACAACAGCTCTTATCCTTACGATTTCAGAGAGCACACAATTCTGATCGCTGAAGACATTGATTTCAGCTTCCTCTACATCGAAGCAGTACTCCGTCGTACTGGTGTGAAAATCCTATGGGCTCAGAATGGCAAAGAAGCCATTGAGCATGTAAAAACTAATCAGGACATTGATCTCATCCTTATGGATATGCATATGCCAGTAATGAATGGCTATGATGCAACTGAAATTATTACAAAACTCAGACCAACTCTGCCTGTAATAGCTCAAACAGCTTTTGTCCTTCCCGAGGACATGAAGAAATGTTATGCAGCCGGTTGCTCAGGTTATCTTGCAAAACCAATTCGTAAAGAACAGCTTTTGAATACATTAGCTGAATATTTCGAAAAAATGGAACAACAGGAATCTGGTCGCCCCGAATATAGGGTAAGTCTGGGTTAACTCAGTATTAACTTTGATTTCATTTACTGTTTACATTTAGTATACAGTGGGTTGTGGTTGTTTGCTGCTGCAAAAAAGTTAAAGATACATCCCTGTGAAATCGTAGTTATAAATCTTATTGTACGAATTTCTGACCTCAAAAAGCCTTGTTGTTGCAGGGCTTTTACATTTATGCTTTCTTTAGCACTATTGCTTTTAGTACATTTATTTAAAAAGCGGAGGTACTTGATTGTCATGTTTTGTAATATCCTGGTAAGCTTTTGCAAATACTAACAGGGTGGATTCATCATACAAATTGCCAATAAAACTTATGCTGGTAGGATGTCCTTTTTTGTCGAAGCCATTGGGAACAACCACACATGGATTACCGGTAAGATTAGTCAGCAACATTTGGTTTCCTCCAAAGCTTGGAGCGATTATTACATCAAAATCTTTAACCGTAGCATACATTTCCTGAATCAGTTTATAACGCAACCGGTTTGCCTGAATATATTGTACGGCAGGAATAAACTGTGCAGCACGGAAAATATTGGGCCAGGCGTTTTTATCCTGAAGATTAAGCTCATCGTCTTTACCGCTTCGTGTAAGATCGTCGAACGCAGCTGCTGATTCGGCTACAAGGATCAAAGCCAGTGATTTAACGGGAATGGTGGCTGAATCGGGCAAGGCCAGTGGAACAAGAGTGAAACCTAATTTGCGGATTTCGTTCAGTGCAATACTGTCATTTGTATGGTTTTCATTATCTTTTTCAAATAGAGTTTTGAGATAGCCAATGCGTAATTTTTTTATATCAACGGATGCATTATAGTTGAATGGATAATCGGTAACCGATTTGTCAACACCATCTGATCCTCTTATTGAATTAAATACAAGCGCACAGTCAAAGGCACTGCGGCAAATCGGGCCAACTTTGTCCATGCTCCAGCTCAGAGCCATGCCTCCGGTACGGCTAACGCGGCCGTAGGTTGGGCGTAACCCGGTTACACCACATCGGTTACAAGGTGAAACTATCGAACCCCATGTTTCGGTACCTATCGAAAAAGGAACCAATCCTGCCGCCGTTGCTGCTGCTGATCCTGCCGAAGAACCACTTGATCCCTGGTTTAAGTCCCACGGATTGCGCGTCATTCCGCCAAACCATACATCGTCCATAGCCAGCGAGCCAAGCGAGAATTTAGCAACCAGTATAGCTCCGGCTTCATCAAGTTTTTTAACAACCGTAGCATCGGCATTTATAACCTGGTCTTTATACGGAGCAGCTCCCCATGTTGTTTTGTATCCATCAACAGCAAACAGATCTTTGATTCCATAAGGAATACCATGCAAAGGTCCCCGATAGATTCCGCGGGCAAGTTCATCGTCCGCTTTTTGAGCCATTTTCATTGCACGATCTTCAGTTAAAGTAACCACGCAATGCAGAGTATCGCCGTATTTTTTAAGCCTTTCGAGGAAAAACCGGGTAAGTTCGACCGAACTTATTTTTCGGGTTCGTACCAAAACCGAAATATCAGCAACGGAATAATAGGATATGTCTCTGAGATCAGCCGGCATCTCTACGTTTGACGGAAGATTCCAATTGATTGACTTTTGAGTTTCGTTGTAAACTAAATTTGCCGGAACCGGGTTAAACCACAATGCCGGCGGTACTGAATTGTCAATCAGTTGACTATG
>CAZBZA010000307.1:0-2124 GCA_964495865.1 uncultured Lentimicrobiaceae bacterium | reverse complement strand
AATTTTTATCAGGAAGTGGGAGTGATTTGTTACAGTAAAGTATTTTTTAAAATTAAATTACTCAACATATCATTAAATATAGAATAGTAGCTATATTTGCAAATTATATGATAGGTTAATCGTATGGCAAAAAACACAATGGGTACTAGTCTGCCCCGAAAACTGGAACAAAAAATGCAACTGGTGGGTGAGCAGATTAAGCTGGCCCGCCTGAGACGTAACCTGAGTATGGCACAGATTGCCGAACGTGCCATGGTTTCGGAATTAACCATATCGCGTGTGGAGAAAGGTATTCCGACCGTTTCTATTGGCATATACCTGCGTGTGTTGTATGCCTTGCAGTTGGATGATGATATTCTGTTTCTGGCAAAGGATGATACCATGGGCAAAGCCTTACAGGATATGGGATTGAAAACAAGGAAACGAGCGGCTAAAAAGGAATAGCATATGATAAAAATGTGGGTGTATGCGGATTTCGACTGGTTAAAACAGGCAGAGTTTATCGGCGAACTGAGCTTCGAAAGCATTCGTGGCTCCGAATCCTATGGCTTTCAATACAGCAGCGATTGGCTGAAAAAGCATAGCGATTTGTTGCTGGGCGACGATATCAACAACTATCCGGGCATGCAATACACCATGCCGGGAAAGGACATTTTTGGCTGTTTCGCGGATGCGCTGCCCGACCGTTGGGGGCGTATGCTACTCAACCGAAGGGAACAAATTCTGGCTAAGGAGGAAAAACGGCCTGTTAGAAAGCTCTCTTCATTCGACCAATTATTGGGCATTGATGATTTTTCCAGGATGGGAGGCTTCCGCTTTAAAACGGATCCCGGGGGCGGTTTCATCAACCAGAAAGCATCGCTGCAGATTCCCCCGCTCACAGGCTTGCGGGCCTTGTTGCAGGCAAGCATGGAAGTGGAACTGAGTGAGGAAAAAAATGAACTGCCCGACAAAAAATGGATCAATCAATTGATTCAGCCGGGATCATCATTGGGTGGCGCACGCCCTAAAGCCAGCATTATTGACGAAAGCAAAAAGCTTTTTATAGCAAAATTCCCTTCCCGAAACGATGATTACGATGTGGGTTTGTGGGAACATTTTGCACACATGCTTGCCCGAAAAGCACGTATAAATGCAGCCGTCACAAACGTGGTTCCTGGTGGTGAAAAATACCACACCCTGCTGTCGGAACGCTTCGACCGTACGCCGGAAGGCAAACGCATTCATTTTGCATCGGCAATGACCATGCTTGGCCGCTCCGATGGCGACAATCACAGCAATGGATTTGGCTACCTGGATATTGTGGATTTTATCCTCCGGGGATGTACCAGGGTGGATGACAATCTCCAGGAACTTTACCGCCGGGTTGCATTCAATATCTGTATAGGAAATACTGACGACCATTTCCGAAACCATGGCTTTTTGCTTGTAGCAAAAGGCTGGACGCTTTCACCCGCGTATGATATAAATCCTACCTTAAATGAGTACCAGAGCCTGCTTATTTCCTCCGCATCCAATGAATCTAATCTGGAAGTCCTGCTGGAAGCATGCGGGGAATATTTTCTCGACAGGAAACTAGCTTCAGCTATCATCCAGGAAGTGGTAGCGGTGGTAAAAAACTGGAAAGCCCTGGCTCTTAAACTGCAGGTTCCCAAACTGGAAATGGATAAATTCAGCGCGCGATTTGCTAAACATACAAATTAGTGCTTATGAATTACAATGTAGTTGCCGAGAACCCTGAAAGCACAAAAGTTGCTGAATACCAGTCGCCCTTTCGCCGCGAAACTCAATAAAAGACAGAAGCTGAACTCGAAAAAGCCTTTATCGCACAACTGCAAACCCAGGCGTATGAATACCTGCCCATTGTTACCGAACAGGAAGTAATTGCCAACCTGTGCTTGCAATTGGAAACATTGAATCGGTACCTGTTTACCGATAGTGGAACAGATAAAGAAGTCACAAATAGTGAGTGAAGAACTAAACGAATATTTGGAAGATCAAAAGAAAAGATTAAAAATGGATAATCGAGAATTTTCGTATTTCCACTACTATATAGTATTTAAATAAAAAACCCTTGTAAATCATCGATTTACAAGGGTTTACTTTATTAAGTCGGGGTAGTAG
>CAZBZA010000306.1:0-4421 GCA_964495865.1 uncultured Lentimicrobiaceae bacterium | reverse complement strand
TAGAGATAAATCCCTGGGGAAAGTTTTTCGCCACCAGGACCGTTTCCTTCCCAAATTATAGTATGATTTCCTTTCGCCATTTTTTCTTTGAGCGGAACTGAAACCATTTTGCCCTGCATAGAATATATTTCAATACTTACTTCTGTGCTGTTTTCGTTATAAAAACGGAAAGTCGTACTGCTGTTCATCGGGTTAGGATAAACCTGAACTTCTGGCTCCGTTTTAGACGCATTAATTCTGGTGAGGAGGAACGGATCAGCGCAAACCATCACATGGTTGCTTGTGGTTTCAGTGTTCACGAAAAGGGTATCGCAGGGAATGTTTGTGGCTTGTAAAGCCTGTATTGCAATTTTTACAGTCATGTTTAATGAATCGCCAGGCTGCAAGGTATAAGGCAAACTGATGTTCCATGGATCAATATTCCATACAAATGGGGTCTCTGCTGAATTGTTGATCTGGTTCAATACAACCTGCTGATTGGAAAAATTCCTTACCACTGCCGTTTTTCCGTTTATCATGTCTTCAAATGTCGTAAACATAAGAGTATCAGGCGAAACAACAATATTTGGCGGATTTGAAACTTTTACAAAGAATTTATGCGGATCGGGTGCCCCGATATAGGGATGGTCCGAACTGCGGTTTGATGCATCCTCAGCATGAAGATAATACGAAATCATGGCTCCTTCCATCTGTCCGGGAATACATGCTGTCCAGACATTTCCTGCAGTATTTGTCATAGTTAATGTATCCCAGTCACCGGTATTCACTTTGTAAATAGTCCAAACCGAATCGGGATAAATAGTCTGACCGCTGAAAGCAGTAATATCAGCATTTACTACAAAGCAGGCTTGCGCCGGTATCGAATCGTGAAGTGGCATATGTGCTATATTTAACATCCCGAGATCAGCCATTTCGTGAGTGCGGCAGTGCAAAGCATCAGTTGATTCCCATGGTGTGGATTGATTGCCAATGAAGCCTATCACCGTGTAACCGGGCATAGCATTCTTATATGCAAGTATGGCGGAAGCATCGTTAAGATTTCCCATGATTGGGACAACCACCTTATTTTTCATGATAAATGAATTTGTATAAGGTTCATCGTTTGGTGTATTAACCCTGAATACCTTATAAAATGTGCCGTACGAAGATACCTGTGAAGCGTAAAATGCTGCAGTGGCTTCAATTTCATCGTATTGAGGATGCGAAGCCGGAACTTTTCGGATAAGTACTTTATCGGGTGCCAGGAATTTTCCCCAGCAATCGATATGGTCAATATAGGTGCCGTTTGGATCTTCCTGAACCATGTAATTGTTTATGCCCAGGTAATCCTGCATTTTCTGGTTAATTTGCTGAGCAGTTTGCGATGGGTTTTCATCCCACACCAAAGTAGTTGACGAAGCCTGATCAATACCATTAGTCATGTAATTTCCGCCGGTATGTATCACGTTCATACCAAACCAGGGTATGCCCTGATAGGTTGCTACTTTTTTAGGAATATCATCGTCGTTAGGCCGCGGACGGTTATACGGGAAATCAACAATTCCTACTTCGTTGTTTCCAAAAGTAACATACCACGGGCCATAATCGCGGGTCCAGTACGAATTGGTTGGAGCAATCAGGAAACTGCAGTTTGCCAGGTTTATTCCGTTAGTCTGATACAGGTTGGTAACAGTATTCTGCTCATTGGTATTGGCTACAATAGTTGTTACTTTGGCATCTTTAGCCAATTCTTTGATAAGTGCGGTTGGAATTCCGAAAGGATAACGGATAAGCACTCCATCATTATTGCCAAACTCTTCCACATTACGGATTACTCCTGCCGGGGGATCGGTTTCAACAAATCCCAGTGCAATTTTATGTTTGTTTGCTGCCTCTTCGGCAGTCATAACATGTTTCAACCCATTGTTCGGATCTGTATATTGAGCAAAAGTATTTGCAGCGGTTAAGGCAAAGATGAGTATTGCAGCGAGGGTAAATTTTTTCATAAAACTGTAGTAAAAAATATGGCCAAATGTAACCAAAATCCTTAATATCTGAAGGATGTAAGCGGAAATAATACCTGTAATTGAGGTAATAAATTGATAAGTGCCGGATGTATTAAGGGAGCTTATCAAATAAGCGGAATAAGGCCGATGCTCTCATTCGTTTGGCACGATGATTGCAATGTTTTAATTGGGTTTTTGGTTTTGGCTGGTTAACCTCAATCAACCAGCCGGCAACCTTGATCTACTAAAAATAGTCAAGGTATTGAATGCAAAGAGCACCCCGCGAAAGCAGGGTGTTTTTTTATTTGCAATTGACCTGGAAAAGTAAGAAAATACGGAGATGCTGAATGTCTATTCTCTTTTCCGGATGAAAAGGCTGAAAGAGATTTTTCGAGGTATATTTTAGTCTCTCAAAGGGAATTATTAGCCTGCTTATTGTATTACAACAGGATTCACTGTCCGGCCTGTAATATTGCTGGTAACAAGGAAATATGTGCCATCTGCCAATCCGCTTACTGATATTTGCTTTGAGCCGATAATGTTGACACCTTCTGCATTTTCCCATACAGTCCTGCCTTCCCGGTCAACAAGTATCATCTGTTCTATTACAGCGGATCCTTTCATTGGTTCAAGGGTAAAAGTGCCGTTACTTGGATTTGGATAAAGCTTATAAGAATCTGCGATTGACGAATTGTTGAAATGGATTACGATTTCCTTTGACGCCTTGCAGCCATGAGCGCTGGTTACAGTTATTGCTGCTGTTTTGGCTCCGTTAGCTGATGATAATGAATCGATTATAATTACCGGACTGCTGCTTCCACATGGTTCCCAGCTATAGGTCATGTCTCCGCTTATCGTGGCATCGAGCAGTATTTCCGATCCTTCCGAAACAATGGTGTCCGAAGGAAGTGTAATTTCTGGAAGTGCATGAATGCCGAGACTGATGGATTTTGTGATTTCGGGGCATCCGTCGAAACTTTTTAAACGGATATGTAAACGGGTTTCTTCGTTGTCAGTATCAAGCGGACCCGGTTTATAAACTGCATTTTCGAGGTTATTGTCATTAAATGTTCCGTCGCCTTCAGTTAGCCAGCTGACTGAGAAAAAGTTTTCAGCTACGGCTGATGTTTCAAAATATGAACCTTCGCAAACGGATCCGGTTTCGGATAAAGTAATTGTTGCGGGAGAATGAACAGGCAGATGAATATTGTCGAGCCAGGCAGCGTCGTCACCTGCCGATAGGGTTCCGTTTTTATTATACCGCCATTCAAGCTGGTGCATTCCGGGGTCGATTTTGTAACTGTTATATTTCCAGTTTGTTATGCCACTCCATTCAGCCCATATTACCCCATCTACAATAAATTGTAATTTATCAGCTTCATCACTAGAGGTCTTGCTCCAGAAACCTACAAAATCGCATGTTGTTACTTCACAAACATAAATGAGCGAAGTAAATTCATTGTCAGCGATCTGCCCTGAGCGGATGGAATGTTGTCCGTCGAAATACTGGTTTGCATCACTGGCCCATTTCTGCATACCTGCATCATTCCATTGCAAACGGCTTTTAAATATGGGTTCAAAATCTTCGTCAGGAGCAAACACAGTTTCAAAATCCATTACTTTGCCTTCAGCTGCGCCAAATCCGTTTACAGGAACCACTTTCCAGTAATATACCTCATCGTATTTCAGGTTATAAGAGGTTTTTAATTGCATTGCTGTAAGCTTCTGACCATTTATTAAATTGGTTGGAGGATTATCGGTTCCCAGGTAAAATAAATAGTGATCCGGATTTCCTCCATCGCCGCTGTCCCACGAAAAACTGCTGTTTATAGGTTGTAGCCTGCTGTGATTCAAAGGCATACACAATTCAGGGTTTCCCGGATCATTGGTTATTGTAATGTTTGAAATGCTGGGTAGATAATTGAAAGCGGTAACGGTTAACGTTAAATCGTCGCCCGAAGCAGGAAAATTAAGATAAATTGTTGCAAAACCTTCTGAAATCCTAGCTGTACCCAGTATGTCGCCGTTGCGGCTGATGCACGCATACCCATCAGCTGAATTGCATTTAACAGAATACATATTCCTGCCGGTGCCTATGTAGCCTTTATGTTCAGCTATAAGTTGCTTAGGCGCCGCAGTGCGAACCATCAGCGAAGGATCGCCGAATAAAATCCAGTTATCAGTAGTTGTAAATCCGGCAGAGCCATAAACATCGTTCATGCTCATCATTCCCTTAACGGTGATGGCGCCCATGGTTTGCAATCCTGCCCGTGGGTTGCTCATAAGTTCAGCAATTTCATCCTGGGCTTCCATGGGTGGGAAACTGGTTTGAGTGCCTGACGACATTAAGGCAGCAAGCGCACCAGTTGGTTGGCCATTGCTATTGGAAGCACGCAACCAGGCTTCTGCCAGGCAATATTTTTCGGCAAAATTTCC
>CAZBZA010000305.1:0-4421 GCA_964495865.1 uncultured Lentimicrobiaceae bacterium | reverse complement strand
GCTGCACAAAAAGCTCCTGTCAAATTCGGCCAGATCAGTAAAGCCGATCTTATCAACAACACTTATGCTGCTGACACCAGCGCTCCGGCTGTGGTGTTGTGCGATTATGGGTATTATACCGAAAACCGGTTCCATACCGTGAGGATTCTGCGTATCAAAATTCTTAAAAAAGAAGGTTACTCATGGGCAAATCAATCATTTAATACTGATTCGAAAACGGATATTAAAGGTATTACATATAACCTCGAAGGTGAAGAAATAGTAGAATCAAAGCTGAAAAGCGAATCCATTTTTAAAACCCGTATTACCGAAGACTACTACGAAATGCGTGTAGCCATGCCAAATGTTAAAGTAGGGTCTGTTATCGATATACAATTTATGTACGAGGGTATCCCTTACGAATGGGACTTTCAGCAGGAAATACCTGTTGTACACAGCGAGCTGGTTATTGAACCCAGCATGTATGTAACATACCACAAGAACTACTTCGGGTATGTACCTCTGACAGTAAATACAAAAAACCGTTGGGTGTCAATGAATGTACCGGCCTTTAAACCGGAGCCGTTTATGAGTTCATCAAAAAACTACCGCTCGCGATTTGAATTCGATGTTGAAGCTATATCATTTCCGGGATATTACCGCTCATACACAACAACATGGAGTGCTGTGCGCGACCTGCTTTATAACAGCACTTACTTCGGATCGGTACTCGAATCGGATGGCTATATGAAATCAGTAGCCAAAGAGATAATGGCCCAGTGTACCACGCGAGAGGAAATGTTAATAATGGCTTATGATTATGCCAAACGGATAAAATGGGATAAAACCCAGAGGTTGTTTACTGATAAAGTCGCACTTTCGTCAGCTTTTAAAGAGGGTAAAGGGAATTCGTCCGAAGTAAACCTGGCTCTTGTACAACTGCTCCGAAAGCTTGAATTTGATGCCGGTCCTGTTGTAATGAGTACCCGCAGCAATGGCATTATCTCGCCTGTGCGTCCCAGTATCAACAAACTAAATTATGTAATTGCCGCTGTTTTTACCGAAAAAGATACACTTCTGCTTGATGCTACCGAAGCCAACTGTCCATACACAATTTTGCCGATGCGCGACCTGAACGGACAGGGACAATTTATGGATAAAAAAAGAACAGGCTGGATTCCACTCGAAGCATCAAAAAAGGACAAACAAATGGTGGTTTATACCCTCAACCTCGAAGAAGACTATAGCCTTAAAGGAAAACTCGGCTATTCGAGAGGTGACTATGCAGCTCTGGAATTCCGGAATGATTACGAAGATTTTAACAGCGAGGACGAATACCTTACCGACTTTAAAGAAGGAAAAAAAGGACTTAAAATTGTAAGCTATAAAGTAGATAACCTCGACAGCCTGTATAAACCGCTGAACGAAGAATTCGATGTTGTTCTTACCAATAATGTCAGCGATATCGATGGCGAATTGTACATCAATCCGTTGTTGTTCGAGCAGATGAAAGAAAATCCTTTTAAAACAACCGACCGGAAATACCCAATTGATTTCGGATACAATCGCGATAAAACAATTATCGTAAACTATACCTTCCCTCAAGGATATACCGTGGTAAACCTGCCCGAAAGTACGAGCATGAAATTGCCGGGCAACACTGCAATGTTCTCATGTAAATCTACAGTTACCGAAGGGAAAATAACTATCATGTACAAAATAAGCATTAACAAAAGCTTATTTGTACAAACCGAATATGCTGATTTGCGCGAATTTTATAACCAGATTGTGAATAAAAGTGCTGAACCTATCGTCTTAAAAAAAATCTGATATTAATTCACTGATTTCAAATTTTTGATTTCATACTCTGATCTACAGAAAATGACGACTAAATACTTCATTCCAGCTTGTATGCTTTTCCTCAGCCCCGGATTAAATGCCATTCCATTTGCTGATGATGTAAAATACCGCGTAGCAGATATTCCGAAACCACTGCTTAATGATGCCAAAGCAGTGGTTCGAAACGCGGAAATTCCGGTAGAAATAAAACCCGATAACAAATCAGTTCATAAGGTAAAATATACAATTACTCTTTTGAACAAGAATGGCGCTATTGATCCCGGGCATCTCGAATATCAATACACTGCTGAATTTTGCGTCGGTTCAATTGTAGAATTGAATTGCCGGATGTCTGTTTTACCTGATCGTTCAATTTAAATTATCAGTATTAAAACCTTGCCGTTAAATGAAAAATTACATTTTTTCCCTCGTGTTGCTCCTGGGATTCTTTGGGATTGCTTTTGCGCAAAAAGCTCCTATTAAATTCGGCCAGATCAGTAAAGCCGATCTGACGGATAATATTTTTAAACCCGACACCAGCGCACCAGCTGTTGTGCTGTGCGACTATGGTTTTTTTAGCGACAGCCGCTTCCAGATGACCCGTACTTTAAGAATTAAAATTTTGAAAAAAGAGGGATATGTATATGCTAACCAGTCCTTCAATCTCAATTTAAAAACCGAAATCCGGGGTATTACCTACAATCTTGAAAATGGAGAAATTGTTGAAACCAAACTCAAGAATGAATCTATCTTCAGAACCAGGATTTTCGAAAACTATTACGAAATGCGCATTGCAATGCCTAATGTGAAAGTAGGATCTATTATTGACATACAATTTATGTACGATGGGATTCCTAATGAATGGGATTTCCAGCAGGCAATACCGGTGGTTTATAGTGAACTTATTATTGAGCCGAGTACTTATATGACGTTCAACAAAAATTACTTTGGTTACATTCCACTTGATGTAAATACAAGTACCCGGTGGGTAGTAAGTAATGCACCGGCTTTTAAGTCAGAACCTTTTATGACTTCATCAAAAAACTACAGGACAAGGTTGGAATTTGATCTTGTGGAAGTAAAATTGCCAAGTACCACCCGAACTTACACTGGTAATGGAAACTATGTTCAAAGTGTGAATAATGAATTAACCCGTTCGTATGCAAAAACATGGGAAAGCGTTCGCGATTTACTCTATCAGAAAGATCATGTTGAACAGTGGGATTATGCAGCCTACTTATTTAGTCATTTTGGTTCTGCGCTGGACAACGATTCGTATCTGACGGATGTTGCAAAAAACATTAAATCAAAATCCCTTAATCTGGATGAAACTATAAAGGCAGCTTATGAGTATACCAAACAAATCAGTTGGGATAAAACAAATAGGCTTCTGGTAGAGAAGACTTATTTAAATAATGCATTTAAAGAAGGTAAAGGCAATTCGGCCGACATTAACCTTGCCCTTGTGCAATTATTGCGAAAACTGGGTCTCGATGCAGGTCCGGTAGTTTTAAGCACCAGAACCAACGGCCGGCTTTCGGAATACAATCCCAGTATTAATAAACTTAATTACGTTATTGCAGCTGTTTTTACCGAAAAAGACACAATATTACTTGATGCAACTGAAAAAAATTGTCCATACTATTTGTTGCCCATGCGCGCTTTAAACGGGCAAGGACAGTTCATGGATAAAAAGCGGACTGCCTGGATTTCGCTCGAAGCTTCAAAAAAAGATAAACAAATGGTGGTTTATACCCTTAACCTTGAAGAGGATTATAGCCTTAAAGGGAAAATCGGGTATTTGAAAGGCGACTATGCAGCACTTGAATTACGCAACGAATACGAAAACTTTAACAGCGAAGAAGAATACCTCACAGGCTATAAAGAAGGAAAAAAAGGGCTCAAAATTGTGTCCTATAAAATTGAAAACCTCGATAGCCTCTACAAACCAATAAATGAAGAGTTTGATGTTGTACTTACCAATAACGTAAGCGAAATAGATGGCGAATTGTACATCACGCCTCTGCTGTTCGAGCAAATGAAAGAAAACCCCTTTAAAACCACCGACCGGAAATACCCAATCGATTTTGGATACATGCGCGATAAAACCATCATCGTTAATTATACTTTCCCGCAAGGATATACCGTGGTAAACCTGCCCGAAAATACAAACATGAGATTGCCGGGCAACACTGCAGTGTTTTCTTGTAAATCAACGGTTACCGAAGGGAAAATAACTGTCATCTACAAAATAAGCATTAATAAAAGTTTGTATGTACAAACCGAGTATGCCGACCTGCGCGAATTTTATAACCAGATCGTTAATAAAAGTGCTGAACCTATCGTCTTAAAGAAAATCTGATATTGATTCCCTGACTTCAACTTTTTAAATTTTAAACCTCCTGATTTAAACAAAATGACGACAAAATACTTCATTCCAACCTGTCTGCTTTTCCTCAGCCTCGGATTAAATGCCATTTCATTTGCCGATGATGTAAAGTACCGCGTAGAAGATATTCCGAAACCATTGCTTAAAGATGCCAAAGCTGTGGTTCGAAACGAGGAAATTGTTGTTGAAGTCAGATCTGATGGCAAAATAGTTC
>CAZBZA010000304.1:0-4448 GCA_964495865.1 uncultured Lentimicrobiaceae bacterium | reverse complement strand
GGGGGAGCAAAGGAATAAAAATAGTTAAGTTGACGCGTATGCCCGCTGGGACTGTACCGTTGGGACAATATGTTGGTAGAAAGCGAAATACAAGTTAGAAAAATGTCCCGTAGGGACGATATGTATAATTAAAGGTATGTTCATTAGCTAAATTAATTTGAAATGTTACTGATTTTTAATGCAGAAATTCAATTTCAATTGAGGCAGTTATTTTGGGAGATTTACTAAGGCCCGGATTGGTGGAACTACCATACCCAAATAGAAACAAAGGAGTTAAATTAAGATGAAGCATACGCCTAACAAAACATAACAAAATCTTTTAAGTAAAATCGCTATAGTATTTGACCTAAATAAATATATTTGCGCAGCGCAATAATTAACAACAACACGCAGCTAATTATAATAAATACTAACGAACATTAACTAATCCTCCGGGAGCCTGAAATAAAATTAAATCTATTAAACATAATTAATTAACAAAACTTCATACCTATGAAACCGTTTTTCTTGCTTTTCGCTATGCTATTTAGTTTTATAAATCTTTTAAATGCTCAAAACACGCAATGGGTCAACTACACTTATGGAAATGATATTTATAGCCTGGTTGAAGAGGGTGATGTGATTTGGGTAGGCACAGGAGGAGGTATGGTAAAAATCGATAAAGATTCAGACATTTCAACTTTTTATAATACATCCAATGCTGGTTTGTCACAGAATTGGATTAGATCAATAAGTGTTGACCAAAATGGTACTGAATGGATTGGTACTTATCTTGGCGGACTGGTAAAATTTGATGAAACTGATTGGACAATCTACAATTCTTCAAATTCGGGATTGCCGGTTGATGAAATAAAATCAATAGCAATAGATGTAAACGGAATAAAGTGGATAGGAACTAATCTGGGGGGATTAGCAAAATTTGATGGTACAAACTGGACGACATATAATTCTTCTAATTCCGGAATGCCCGATAATGTTGTAAATGATATTAAGATTGACGAAAATGGGACTATGTGGATGGTGGTTTCGGCGAGTGGGTCTATTGATGGTGGAATAGTAAAATTTGATGGCACAAACTGGGTAACTTATACTAATTCAAATTCAGGCTTTCCCGCTGATTATGCTAACTCAATAACTTTGGATGAGAATGGTTCATTGTGGATAGGTTCAGGTATAGGGTTAATCCAATATGATGGTGTAAATTGGACAACATACACCCCTTCAAACTCCGGTTTGCCGGATAATAATGTACGTGTAACAGTTATTGATGGAAATGGCGCAAAGTGGATTGGGACTGATAAAGGGTTAGCTAAATTTGATGGAACAACATGGATAACCTACAATACTTCTAATTCAGGCTTATTAAGTAACTATATCACATCAATTGTAATAGACGAAAGCGGATCAAAATGGATAGGCACATATTCAGGAGGACTGACAAAATTTGATGGAACTAACTGGACAAGTTGCAATACGTCAGGTTCAGGTATTCCGGATAATTATGTAATTAAGATAGTTGCAGATGAAAATAATACAAAATGGATCGGGACTTTATCTGGAGGATTGGCAAAATTTGATGGAATAAACTGGACAACATACAATACATCAAATTCTGGTTTAATTGATAACAATATAAGGTCCTTGGCAATTAATGCAAGCGGTATAAAATGGATAGGGACTTTTAGTGGTGTAACAGTATTTGATGACGTAAACTGGACAACCTATAACACTTCAAATTCAGCATTGCCTAATAACAATATCAGATCTATTGCTATGGAAGAAAGCGGGTTAGCCTGGATTGGAACATTTGGTGGTGGACTTGTAAAATTTGATGGAACTAATTGGATAACCTACAATTCTGCAAATTCGTCACTGCCAGGTGACAATGTTTTGGCTATTACCATTGATGGAAATGGGAAAAAATGGATCGGAACTTTTGGTGGCGGATTGGCGATATTTGATGAAACCAACTGGGTAATATACAACACATTAAATTCCGGTTTACCGAATGACACTGTCTGGTCAGTCGCTATTGATGGGAATGGAGTAAAATGGATTGGGACTAGTGGCGGATTGGCCAAATTTGATGGAACCAACTGGACAACCTACAACACTTCAAATTCAGACTTACCACACAACATGGTAAAATCACTTTCCTTTGACGGAAGCGGGTCTGTTTGGATAGGCACCTTATTAGGTTTAGCTAAATATGATGGTGTATCCTTTACGGTTTACAACAATTCAAATTCGGGTATACCCAATATTGAGATTCGTTCAATTTATATTGACGAAAACGGGTCGAAGTGGATAGGTACTTTCTTTGGAGGACTATTATTATTTAATGAAAATGGAATTCCTAATTCTATTGGAATAAATCCAAACTCAGGAATGTATTTGAATGTTTTTCCGAATCCCTCAAACGAATATATAAATATCGAACTCCTCGAAGGTACAGGTGTATCTTTAATTGAAATAATTAACATGGAAGGGATTGTTGTCAAAAAAGTGAGGATGGATAGCCAGAATATTATCAATGTGAAAGATTTACCTATCGGGATCTATACAATGAGATTTCAAACTAATAAAGGTCCTTTAATTAAAAAACTCATTAAAAGTTAAAAATCCCTATCCATTAAATGGGAGACCTTGACAATGAAGTTTACCAAAATCGTTGGAATATTTAAACCGTTTATATGAATTTGCTGGATTACAACTCTTAAAAGTATAGTTTACCACTTTTGATATGTTCGGCCGGCAAAAAAAAGTAAGCGACAATTAAAACAGATTAATGGGTACTAAAAATCAGATAAAATGAGACTATTAATTTTAACACTGTGCATCTTACCATTATTAACATTTGGTCAAACCAACGGACAGCGGTTTATTTCGGTACGCGGTGAATCGGAAATAGATTTAGCCCCTGACTGGATTGAGTTAACAATAACCTTTTCGGAAACAGAGAATATCAGGAAAGAAAATGAATTAAAGCTCAAAGAAACTGATTTGAATAATCTGATAAAGAATTTCTCCATCGACCTTAAGAACCTGAGCATTGATAATTTTGCTGCCAACAGATACGGATATTATAACTCATCGTCCAATAAAGTGAGGATGTCGAAAGTGTTTAAATTACAACTCGATAAAATTGAGATTTTCGATTCGTTAATGATAAAGCTGTTTGAAATTGGCGCTGTTAATGTTGCCGTAACTAATCTGCATAGTAACAGACTTGAGGAAATGAAGATCGAATCAACAAAAATTGCACTTGATAAGGCTAAGAAAAAAGCTCAAACAATGGCAGAACATTCCGGATGCTCAATCGGACAGATTCTTGAGATTATTGAGTATTCACCCCAAATGAAAGGCATGGATAAAAGCGATAATTTTCGTTATTCAAAGACTATTACAGCCTATGGCGTAAACAGATCGGTTGATAATGAAGGAGAAGATGTTGGAGTAAGAAAGATTCGCATCAGATATATGGTTGATGTTAAATATGAATTAAAATAAATCACAACCAATCAACACATGGTATTGTAAATGATGGTTCCAACGGTTTTCGAAGATTTGTGAGGCGTAAAAAAAAAGGCAGTGTAACATGGCCGTGAAATGGCTTCATAATCTCACACGTTACAGTTATCGGAATTAACTATTTTAAAACACTCAATAATGAAAAGGACTGCACTTGTATTACTGTTTTTACCCCTGTTTGGCTTTGCGCAAACGCCAATGAATCAGGTAGAAATGCAATCGAAATGTGATTCAATTCTTTTAGAATCAGAAATACTGTATCGATACGAGAAATCTGCTATTTCTGCTATCACTTTCGCAAAAAGTGATAAGAAATTGCGCAATAATTTTATTGAAGTATTTACATATATCGAAGGTGACACAGTTAAAGCAATAATACTTAGCAAGGATAGAAAAATGTGTCTTTCGGAATTATCATTTTGCTCTGATTATGGTATAGCGAAAACTAAGAATCTGAATGCCCGTATTCTATCGGAAAAGGAATTAAAATTATTGACTATCAGGCAAATGATATATAACGATATCAGTAAAAAAGGGTATGAAATAAAGGGGCTGCAGGGTTACGAATTGCATAGTATTCTAATCCCTGCCGATAAAGGCTATAAACTCTATATCGTAACTGCAACTTTCGATAAAGATATGATACCGTATGGTAATGATTATCTTTTTAATGCTGACAGGAACGGAACAGTCACTTCTTATGAAAAATTCCACTCAAGGCTTATCCCGACCCCGGCAAAATATAATGGAAATAGAGTAGTAAGTTCAACGCACACTCATCTGGAAACAACACCCTTTATTACTGCAACAGATATTTGTACTTTCAGAATTTATGGGGCAATATGCGGGCAACAGTATTTCGAAGTTTTATCAATTGCTTTGGATAAAATTTTTAAATATGACCTTGAAAAGAATCA
>CAZBZA010000303.1:0-4488 GCA_964495865.1 uncultured Lentimicrobiaceae bacterium | reverse complement strand
ATTTAGATCGGCAAAAGTACGGCTTTTCAGTGAAACACATACGTTTTTCTGCTGACAGCGCAAACGTTTGTTTTGCGGATACCGCGTGGCCATTGACTTATGCGAGGTTTATAATCTATAAGCCTGCAATAGCAATATATCCAGAATCCAAACATACTAAAAGCCTTTTCAGAGTAAGCGTAAGGAAGTTTCTAAAAAATTTTGCCAGCAAGTTTAAACATTTATCTTTGCAGCCAATAACCAGATTATTTAAAACACAAACATACTTTTAAACTTTAAACAATCCTTTATGCAACGTAATGTAATTATTATCGGAGCTGCAGGGCGCGACTTTCACAATTTCAACACATTTTTCAGGGGAAAAGCTGAATATAATGTAGTTGCTTTTACAGCCGCCCAAATTCCTGACATTGATGGCCGTAAGTATCCGAAAGAACTGGCCGGTGTTGATCTTTACCCGAATGGTATTCCCATTTATGCTGAGCAGGATCTTCCAAAACTTATCAAAGAACTGAATGTGGTTGATTGCGTTTTCGCATACAGCGATGTGCCATACCCACGCGTTATGAATGTTAGTGCCCTGGTTAATGCATGTGGCGCTAATTTTATTCTGCTCGGTCCGGGCGAAACCATGATCAAAAGTACCAAACCGGTTATAGCTGTTGGCGCTACCCGCACAGGATGTGGTAAAAGCCAGACTTCGCGCCGTATCATCGAAATTCTGATGGCTAAAGGCCTCAAAGTTGTTGCTGTTCGTCACCCAATGCCTTATGGCGATTTGAATGAGCAGAGAGTTCAGCGTTTTGCAACAGTCGAAGATCTGAAAAAACACAAATGCACCATCGAAGAAATGGAAGAATACGAACCACACGTTGTTCGTGGTAACGTAATATATGCTGGTGTTGATTATGAAGATATTCTGCGTGCTGCCGAAAAAGATCCTGATGGTTGCGATATCGTGTTGTGGGATGGAGGAAATAACGATTTCCCTTTCTACAAACCCGATCTTACCATTGGTGTAGCCGACCCACACCGTCCGGGTGCTGAAGTTGGTTATTATCCAGGTGAAGTTGTTGCACGTATTTCGGATGCCATTGTTATTAACAAAATTGATTCAGCTGATAGCGCAAACATTCAGATTGTTCGCGATAATATCGCAAAAATCAATCCTAATGCACTGGTTATTGACGGAGCTTCGCCGCTTACCGTTGACAAACCTGAGCTGATCCGCGGCAAACGTGTTCTGGTTGTTGAAGATGGCCCTACACTTACCCACGGTGAAATGAAAATAGGTGCTGGAACAGTTGCTGCCAATAAATTTGGTGCAGCCGAGCTGGTTGACCCAAGGCCTTATGCTGTTGGTAAATTGGCTGAAACTTTCCGTATTTATCCTAATATAGGTACTTTGTTGCCGGCAATGGGATATGGCGAAGAGCAAACCCGCGACCTTGAAAAAACAATCGAAAATACACCTTGCGACTGCGTAGTTATTGCTACCCCGATTGATCTTAACCGCATTATAAAGATCAACAAGCCATGTGTAAAAGTTGGTTACGACCTTCAGGAAATCGGCAAACCCGACCTTGCTGGCATCCTCGATGAGTTTGTAAAAAAACACAACCTCGTTAAATAAAATTTTCCTTTGAAAAAAGCGGCCCGCACAACAGGCCGCTTTTTTTATGACAAAGTATTAACAATCGCACCTAGTCAACCGTTGATATTTCGTAATTTTATAACCGCAAAAAAAACACATCAACAATGAAAGATAAAAACCTGGTTTCAATTACCGATTTTACTAAAGAACAGTACCTGCGAATACTCGATATTGCTGCGGATTTCGAGAAAAACCCCAATCAGAAGCTTCTTAACGATCATGTTGTAGGTTCACTTTTTTTTGAACCTTCAACACGTACACGCCTTAGTTTCGAAACAGCTGCCAACCGACTGGGAGCGAGAGTTGTAGGTTTCAGCGACAGTGGTTCAACCAGTGTAAAAAAAGGCGAATCGCTGAAAGATACCATCATGATGGTAAGCAGCTATGTTGATATTATTGTGATGCGACATCCCCGCGAAGGAGCCGCGCGCTGGGCAAGTGAAGTATCATCGGTTCCGGTTATCAATGCCGGCGATGGCGCTAATCAGCATCCGACCCAATGTTTGCTCGATATGTACAGCATTATGCAAACACAGGGAACACTCGACAATCTGAATATTGCATTTGTAGGCGATTTAAAATACGGACGCACAGTTCATTCGCTGGTTCAGGCAATGTGTAATTTCAATGCAACTTTCCACCTGGTTTCACCCGAAGAATTGAAACTGCCAAGTTCCAGCAAGATGCACATTAAAAATAATAATCTGGAGTACCATCAATACACCGAACTGGCTGATATAATCCCAATTGCAGATATAATTTATATGACACGCATTCAACAGGAACGTTTCAGCGATCCGCTTGAATACGAAAAAGTTAAAAATTCGTATGTGCTCGACCGTGCCTTGCTGCACAACTGTAAACCTAATATGAAAATACTCCATCCATTGCCTCGCGTAAACGAAATAAGCGAAGACGTGGACGAAACACCACAGGCATTTTATTTCAAGCAAGCCGAAAACGGTGTGTATGTGCGACAGGCATTGCTGGCAGCAATTGCAGGAGTTAAATAATTGAAGTGTAAATCAGGAAAAAACTTTTTGAAAAATGAATAAAGAACAACGTCACCTCAATGTTACAGCCATCGAAAACGGAACTGTAATTGACCATATTCCCGCCAACAACGTTTTTAAAGTACTTCATATTCTCAATCTCGAAAACAATAAAAACCAGGTACTTTTTGGCGACAACCTCGACAGTCAGAAATACGGCAAAAAGGGAATTGTAAAAGTAAGTAACACATTTTTCGATAAAGGCGAAATCAATAAAATTGCACTGGTAGCTCCTACCGCAACTTTTATCGAAATCAAGAATTTCGAAGTAGTAACCAAAAAACAGGTTGAAGTTCCCGATCAGATCAAACGGATTGTTAAATGTTTCAATCCCAATTGCATCACCAATGTCGAAAACGTTACAAGCTGGTTTACCGTAGTTGATAAAAAAGAGATGAAATTACTCTGCCATTACTGCGAAAAAATTACCAGTAGAAACAGCATTGTTTTCAAATAACAATTTGATTACCATAAAGTTAACAGATAATCTTCGGATTTTATTTCGTGTAAACTTTTCAAATGATTAAAAACTAATAACCCAATGAAAACAACTTTTCTTTTTCTGCTTACTATACTAGGGAGTGCAATGCTGTTTGCCCAAAGTCCGAACAAGGACAAAGGCACCTTTAAAGTTTACGAGCCTGGATATTTTCAGAATTCAATCCTTAAAGGTATTGAAGATTTTGAATCACAGAAAGTTACGCCAAAGCAAACAAAATCGTTTAAAGCCGATCCTGCTACTTTTAATATTCCAACATCAAAAGATGAGTTTAAAACTTTCTGGCACAACGAGCCTGTTTCGCAGGGAAATACAAACACATGCTGGTCATTTTCAGCTACCTCGTGCCTCGAATCGGAAATTTATCGTACAACCGGGCAAAAAGTCCGTCTTTCGGAAATCTACACCGTGTATTTCGAATACCTCGAACGTGCCGAAAACTGGGTTAAAACCCGTGGTAATATGCATTTTGGAGAAGGCTCCGAAGGAAATGCCGTGACCAAAATATGGCGAAAATATGGCATTGTGCCTTTGGATGCATACAGCGGGTTAAAACCCGGACAAACTTTTCATACTCATGCTAAGATGTTTGAAGAGCTTAAAAACTATGCCGATTTTGTAAAAAAGAACAATTTGTGGGACGAAGCCGCTGTTAAAAGCAATTTCAAGAGTATTCTAAACTACTATATTGGTGAACCGCCAACCAAAGTAAGTATAAACGGAAAAGAATATTCGCCGAAAGAATACATGACTAACGTACTGAAATTCAACCCCGACGACTATATCGATGTACTTTCGTACATGCAGCAACCCTACTGGAAACAGGTTGAATATGAAGTTCCCGACAACTGGTGGCACGATGCAAGTTATTATAATATTCCGCTCGACGATTATATGACTGTTTTCAAAAAAGCCATCAAAGCAGGTTATACTATTGCAATCGGTGGCGATGTTTCCGAAGCCGGGTTTCTTGCCCGTGAAGCAAATGCTGCAGTTGTGCCTTCATTCGATATCCCTTCGGCTGCTATTGACGAAAATGCGCGGCAGTTCCGTTTCAGCAACGAAACCACCACCGACGACCATGGAATGCATGTTGTAGGTTACTTAGAGAAGGACGGAGTGAGCTGGTTTCTGGTTAAAGATTCAGGTGCTGGCAGCCGCACCGGTGGAAAAGAAAAGAACAAAAACTTTGGCTATTATTTCTTCCACGAAGACTATGTAAAACTGAAAATGATGGACTTTATGGTTCATAAAGATATGATGAAGGAACTTTTACCTAAATT
>CAZBZA010000302.1:0-4496 GCA_964495865.1 uncultured Lentimicrobiaceae bacterium | reverse complement strand
ACACTTTTACTTACGTGGATATTTTTGATGCGTATTCTGATGGTAGTTACCTCAATAGGTGCATTTTACATTAATGCGCTTTATACTTCAGCCAAATATCGCGATGCTGTTGAACTCGACTTCGAAAAACCGCTTACCAGCCTGGTTTGGATTACTTCTATACTCTCCATTATCGTAACTTTTGCTGTGAGCTACTTCATGCTGGGAACGTTGCCAAATAATCTATGGCTTACCCTTTCGGTAATTATCAGTTGCGGAACGCTCGGAGCTGCCCTAATACCTGAATTTACCAAAATATTTACCAGTCCCAAATCGCATCACGTAAATGAAATCGTAACCGCTTCGCGCGAAGGCGGACCATCGCTCAATATTCTTTCTGGACTTGTTGCCGGTAACTTCAGTGCTTTCTGGCAGGGAATGGTTTTCCTTGTTCTGATGTTCATTGCTTATGTTGCTTCAACACATAGTTTGGATACACTGATGATTTATCCTTCCATTTTTGCTTTCGGACTTGTGGCTTTTGGTTTCCTGGGAATGGGGCCTGTTACCATTGCTGTAGATAGTTATGGACCTGTAACGGATAATGCACAGAGTATTTATGAGCTTTCGTTAATCGAGGAAAATCAGAATGCAAGCAAGGAAATTGAAAAAGACTTTGGTTTTAAACCCGATTTCGAAAATGCCAAACATTACCTGGAGGCTAACGATGGTGCCGGAAATACTTTCAAAGCTACTGCAAAACCTGTACTTATCGGAACAGCTGTTGTTGGAGCTACTACCATGATTTTCTCACTTATCCTTGTGATTCGGAATAAATTCGGAATCGAACCCGAAACTGTTCTCAATATCCTGAATCCATATACAATTCTTGGTTTCCTTGCCGGTGGTTCGGTAATATATTGGTTTACAGGCGCTTCGATACAGGCGGTTACTACCGGAGCTTATCGTGCAGTGGAATACATTAAAAAGAATATTAAACTCGACGAAGGCGCTGACAGCAGTGCTTCTATTGAAACTTCAAAAGAAGTAGTAAAAATATGCACGCAATATGCCCAAACGGGTATGTTCAATATTTTTATTGCTATTTTCTCATTCGCGCTGGCGTTTGCTTTCTTCGCTGGTTACCGCGATATGTCAGCAGTTAATCCGGTTATAAAATATGCCGCGACTTCGTTTTTTGTAAGCTACCTGATTTCGATAGCTGTTTTTGGACTTTTCCAGGCGCTGTTTATGGCCAATGCCGGAGGTGCATGGGATAATGCAAAGAAGGTTGTTGAAGTTGATCTTCGTGAAAAAGGAACTCCTTTGCACGAGGCGTCAATTGTTGGTGATACGGTTGGCGATCCTTTCAAAGATACATCGTCGGTTGCATTGAATCCGATTATTAAATTTACTACCCTTTTCGGATTGCTGGCAATGGAAATAGCTATTACCGATAGTTTTTATGCTGTGGCACCCTACGTTGGTGGCGTGTTCTTTTTAATTGCACTTTATTTCGTTTACCGCTCATTTTACAAAATGCGCATCATTAAATAAATTCAATTAACCAAATGCCCAAAGCCCCGTTAACTTAATTGATAACGGGGCTTTTACTTATTACTTTACAGCTCTTTCGCTGATGGAAATCTGCTTTTTTATGAACTTTAAGATTTGAAAATCAATATTATAATTACCTCTTCATAAAGTTATTAACCTTTTTTCTCAAAATTCCGAAATCACAAAAATTAGCTTCTCAATCTTTATTAAACCTCCGTTTAAATCTGCTTTCGCCATCCATAAGAACCTCAATAATATACCGTCCTTTTGGCAAATAGCCTACATCATATGTGAACCGGTTTTGCTTTACCGTTTTATAATAATGTTGCTGAACTAAAACCCCGTCGGCTGTTATTTTTACTTCCATTGAGCCCGCTTTATCTGCATGTATGTCCAGATGGAAATTACCGCTGGTCCGACGCGGGTAAAGAATAAAAGCATATTGAGTAGTATTGGTATCAATTATCGCTTCGGAGGAAGCTGTAAATGCATAAAAGTGCCCATCGCCGCAGTCACTTTCGAAATCGTGGATCAGCCTTCCGTCAAGAGAAAGCAGTCGCATGTATCCGTAACCTGATTCCACTTCGTACCAGAATTCCAGACCGTCGCCGGCACTGTCACTAAGCAGCAAAGCATACGATCCGGGATCAAAAGAAAGTGTATCGTAATACATGGTTTTCGGTTTCAGATCCGTGGGTTTTTTATTAAAAACGATATTGCCTTTGCTGTCAACGACCTTAATTTCATTCTCCGAAGGTTTGTTGTTGGTAAGCAATTGCAAAACCATTTTCTGAGGCAAAACCGGTGGTGGCAAAAATGTTGAACTCAGCTTGTTGTCACCCTCCCATGCATCTTTTTTACCATTTGGTTTACTGATGGTTACACTATAAGTGTTATTTCCTGGTTTATGATCGATATTTCCGGGTAAAGCAATTGTTGCCGTTTTATTGAAAGCTAAATCCCCTTTCCATGTGTATGTTTTTGTTGCAAAACCCTCAGTTCCATAGGTGATTATGGCGGATTTCAGATTTTCCTTGCCGTTATTCCGGATCACAATAAGGGGGCTAAACCCGGCAGGGTTTATTCTGCTAAAGTTCGGATCATTATTTGGCACCATTATACTTTCAATGGCAGCATCCTTTCCTGCCAACGGACCCGAATATTGAATAAGGTACGAAGCAATGGATTCATTAGCCTGAATATTGGCAGTTGCGGTATAAGGTTCCATAGTTATATCAAAAGTATGAGTGCCTTTCGAAGGGAACATATCTACAATATCAGCAGGTTGCAGGTTTCCCGGGCACCACCACGCCCGATCGTATATCCATGTTCCTCCTTGCGGGTAAAGCGGGTTGTCGCCACAATTTTTCCATAAATTGGTATGATCTACCAGTTTCCCATCGAAAGTAATATCGCGCCAGCGACTGCAAAATTCGCTGCAGCCGCGTGGTTCATCCATTCCGTGTCCTGTATGTTGAATGCGGAAACGGCTCAGGTTTGCACCATTGGCTGTCTGGTAGTTAATTGGCGCAAGTTTTTTCTCAATATCCTCTGCAGGATCACCATAGCGGAAAGAGCCTTCCCACATTTTGGCTATTGAGATCGGATGAATAACTTCCGGTCCTTTAACTATTTCGAAATCAAGGGTCAGTGCCCATCCTACAGTTGGCGTTTCGTAGCCTGAGTGCATGTATTCTATTTCAACGCTGTCGCGAAGCACCATGGCGAAATCAGTTACATCCACTGTCCAGGTCCAGTTCCACTTTGGTGTAAAAATGCTACCGTAAGGTGTCAGCATTCTTCCCAGTTCATAATCAAGGCTTTTTGCATTCTTGCCGCCGGCTTTCCGCAATGTAATATGATCAAGGTAATCCCAGTGAGCACAAGGCAGCGAATCGGGGCATCCTAAAGTAACATGCATCAGAATGCGACGGACAGAAATATCTTTAGCAGGAAAAACTCCCCAAGCAGGATATTCTTTTTCACCCCGCGAAGGATCGGTAACAATAGTAGCCCTGTTATGGGTTATTACATGGATGGTTTCCGGTTTCTGTGCATAAATGCTGCAGCTTGCCAACAGAAATAAAAAAAGAAGGCTGTTTCTCATAAAATTAATTTTGAGCAAAGATAGATCATAAAATATTTTATTAAGTCGATTGCTAAAAGTTTGTTTTCACAATTGCAGGAATCGGAGTATTTTTGCCGCTTCAAAAAAGTTTAAAAAGCAAATAATTATTTTTACAACAATACATTATGGGAAGAGCATTTGAATTTCGCAAAGCACGCAAAATGAAACGATGGGGCAATATGGCCAGGGTTTTTACCCGCCTTGGCAAGGATATTGAAATGGCAGTAAAATCCGGCGGACCTGATCCGGGTGGGAATGCACGCCTCAGGCTTCTTATTCAGACAGCCCGCAGCGAAAACATGCCAAAAGATAATGTTGACCGTGCCATAAAACGTGCTGTTTCAAAAGATTCAACTGATTATAAGGAAGTGGTTTACGAAGGTTATGCTCCTCATGGTGTTGCTGTTGTAGTTGAAACTGCTACCGATAATCCAACCCGTACAGTGGCCAATGTGCGAATGTATTTCAATAAATATGGTGGTAGCCTGGGTACAACAGGAATGTCCGATTTTCTTTTCGACCGCAAATGTTCATTTAAAGTTGCCATGAAAGAAGGCATTGATATTGAAGAACTTGAACTGGAAATGATTGATTTCGGTTTGGACGAAATATTTGTGGATGAAGGTGAAATAGTTATTTATGCCGAATTCCATAACTTTGGTTCCATCCAGAAATACCTTGAAGATAACAAATTTGAAATAAGGACTTTTGCATTTGAACGTATCCCTAACGATACCAAGGAATTAAATGAAGAACAGCAGGCTGATGTGGAAAAACTTCTTGAAAAAATGGAAGAAGACGATGATGTGATCAACGTTTTTCACAATATGAA
>CAZBZA010000301.1:0-4510 GCA_964495865.1 uncultured Lentimicrobiaceae bacterium | reverse complement strand
CCTTACCATCATATCAGACTAGGCTTTTTTATACCAATTGAAACCTTAACACCAGATTATAAATAATGCAACTCAGCATGGGGGATTGGCTATTAATCAACAGCTTAAAAAAATGCAGAATATAGATTTGTAAAAAGTAAAACAGAAATTAAAGTTTATACAAATGACAAATAAAACGAGAAGCACTGAAGATGAAATAGTACAGGCTGCGTATACAGTTTTTCTTTTATACGGATACCATGGAACAACTATTCAGCAAATTGCCAGTAAAGCTAATGTCAATAAATCGGCTATTCACTATTATTATCGGTCAAAAGAAAAGCTTTACAAAATCGTTGTGAAATTAATGACTGATTTAATACTATCCACAACATTTAATTTTTCTTCCGACCGCGAAAGATTAACAGAAGCAACCTGGTTTCTGTATACAGAGCTCTATAACAACCGGGATTTATTTGAACAAACAATAATGGAATTGTACCCCGATGATTGGGAACGAAAGGCAAAGGATTTAAATACCTGGCTAGAGTTTTCAAATACGCCTCTTTCCCAAAATTTGCGAAGCTCTGATTGGAAATTATTAAACCAGCATCATGATAACAAAAAATAAACTACTTATCATCACTTTGGCTCTAACTTCACTTACAGCCTGTGACGAAATGTTTGATTATTCGCCTTATGCCATTGATTTCAGTGAAGAAAACAGGAATGTGAATGAGAAAAATATCTCTAAACTGATTCTGCGTGAACCTGACGACACTCTAACAATTGCCTTCACCGGCGATACACATCGCTTTTTCGATCAAACCGAAGCGTTTGTGGAAAAAGTGAATCAGAATCCCGCAGTTGACTTTGTAATTCATGTGGGTGATATGGCCGATTTTGGATTGCCAAAACAATATACCTGGGGAAACTCTTTTTTGCTGAAATTAACCGTTCCTTATTTTGTTGTTGTGGGTAACCACGATCTGGTTGGCAATGGCCTTACCGCCTATAATGAAATGTTTGGCGCCCTTAACTTTAGCTTCATTTACGACAACCTGAAATTTATTTTTATAAATACGAATGGCCTCGAATTTAAATTTAACGGTGAAGTGCCCGATGTTCAATGGCTGGATGCCCAACTTAGTCCAAACAATGATTTTTCAAAAGCAATTGTAATCTTTCACATACCTCCAATGAACTGCGACTTCGATTCCTCGTTAGAAGATGCATTTCGCAAAACTCTGGCACTCCACAACAATGTTCTGTTTACGGTGCATGGTCATTTACATGGTCATGAAATATATAAACCGTATGAAGACAGTATTACGTATGTTAATGTATATGGTGTTGAAAACATGAAGTTTAACCTGATCAAAATAGCAAATAATCAATTCGATGTGGAAACAGTGGCATTCTAAAATAGCGTTTATAGTCTTGCTGGTTCACCTGTTTAATCCGGTTGATACCTACGGTCAGTATTCGAAAAAAACCGATTCGGCAAAATATGTACGTTTTTTACCCGATTATGTAAAACTACAGTTTGCCGGTGGAATTGGTTTGTTATCAATTGGTGTAGGGTATTCCTTTTTTAAGGAAAAACTGGAAATTTCCTATTTCTACGGCTATGTGCCAAAAGCTGTTTCTATCGACGATTTACACAGTGTCAGCTTGCAGGTAACCGCAAAGTTTTTCCGATTTAAAGCCAACAAAAACATCGAAATAGTGCCGTTGAATGTTGGTTGGTTTATCCATCATACCTTTGGCAATGAATACTGGATAACGCTTCCATCGCATTATCCAGCCGAATATTACTGGTGGTCGCCCGGCCGAAACGCTGGGATATTCCTGGGCGGTGAAATCAAAACTAAATTATTAAGCAATAAAACTCCGGCTTCGGGTACTGCATTTTATGCCCGTGTGGGAAGCAGGGGTTTATACCTTACAAGCAAGTTCGGAAATTCGGCTATCCCATTTCGCGACATTGTTGAATTTGGGTTTGGAGTGGCTTTTTACCGTTGACAAAACACACAAAATGACCTGATTGAATCTCTTGACACTAAAAAACAGCTACACTCAGATAAATACAGAAATTCCCTGTAAATGATTGAGATAATCAAAGTGAGTCTGAAAATGAAAAGTTACCTTCTTTGAAAACACCTGTGGTTTTTGGGTTCTGATACGTTTAAATCAACTCATTACTTTTTTTAATAGGCTACATTTGCGGCCTGAATTTAAAAACAGAACTAATTCTACTGAAAATTTATGACTTTCCCAATTCAACCAAAGAAAGACCGGCTACTTAAATGGTTTAAGAAATACCATAAATGGCCGGGTTTGATCTTTGCCCTCTTCATTTTACTCTTCGCGGTCTCAGGAATTATAATGAATCACAGGGGGATATTCTCCTCTGTTGATGTTAACCGGAAATTGCTTCCCGGCAATTACAAGTATAACAACTGGAATATGGCTGCCGTAAAATCTGCAGTAAAATTACCGGATGATTCATTGCTGGTTTTCGGGAATATCGGCATTTGGAAAACAGACAGCAGTTTTACAAGTTTCAGTGATTTCAATAAAGGATTTCCGAAAGGAATTGATAACCGCAAAATATATTCCTTGATTTACACTGACAATCATCGTTTAATTGCCGGAACACTTTTCGGACTTTTTGAATACGATAATGGTTGGAAAAAGATTTCTATTCCTGTAAAAGAAGAACGTATTGTTAAGATTATTCAGAAAAACGATTCACTGCTGGTGATGACAAGATCTTATTTATTATACGCGGATATTAATGATAAGAAGCTTAATTTCAGTAAAATAAATATCTTGGCCGGTGAAGACTCAGGCAATAAGGTCGGTTTGTTTCGTACCATATGGGTGATACATAGCGGCGAAATCTATGGAATTGCGGGCAAGTTGCTTGTCGACCTGGTAGGCCTGATTTTTATTTTTATCACACTGTCAGGAATTTTTTATTGGCTGGCGCCGCATTTATTGAAGCGGGTAAAGGAATCGTCGAAAAGCAGAATAAAGCAGGTTAACCGTTTCTCCCTTAAATGGCATAATAAGCTGGGCTACTGGTCGGTACTTTTTTTACTGCTGACTTCCATCACCGGCATGTTCCTGCGTCCGCCTCTCCTTATTTCGATTGCAAATACGGAAGTAACTAAAATCAAATATTCCAAACTGGATGATCCTAACACCTGGGACGACAAATTCCGTGATCTGATGTATGATGAAGTTCTGAATCGGTTTGTTGTTGCAACATCTGATGGAATCTATTATTCAGATGATGAATTTGGTTCCGTTCTACGTAAATATTCAGTTCAGCCACCTGTTAGTATTATGGGAATCAACGTATTTGAAAAGATGGCAACAGGCGGATACCTGGTTGGAAGTTTTTCCGGTATATACCAATGGATTCCTGATGAAGGTATCATTATAGATCATTTTACGAAATTACGTTTGAATGAATCCAGCCAGAATGGTTCTCCGTTTGGAGCCATTTCCGTTTCCGGTTTTATTGGCATGCCTGATGGCAACCAATTTGTGTTTGATTATGCCGCTGGTGCGATCAGGCTAGGCAAATCCGGCATATTCCCGCCAATGCCGGCCGAAGTCATCAAAAAGAGTCCATTTTCACTTTGGAATACATCGCAGGAAATTCATACTGGGCGCATCTGGGAATTTCTTCTAGGCCCGTTTTATATTCTCATTGTGCCGCTTACCGGATTGGCTTCAGTGCTGATATTGGTTACCGGTTTTTTTGCTTGGTGGATACCTTACAGGAGGAAAACAAGAAATAAGAAAGCAGCAATTAAAGGGCCTTCACAGCACGATTTGACGTAATATTTATTCCTCTATCTCACTCAACCACATATCCATACCAGGTTCCTTCTTCATAATTACCATCGTCAGAAACCCATAAAAGCCCGTTGGCAAACGAAAGTGAAAATCCATAACTTCCCTTTTTAAGCTTTACTGACTTCCTGAATTCACCTTTCAAATTATAAATATAAATAGTTTGCTCTCCTGCATCCCAGCAAAAAATATTTTTCTTATCCACGGCAATTGCGGTTCCTCCTTCAGCAGCATTATCAGCGGACTTTAACCCGGAAAGTGTTGATTTGAGTTGTTTGTCCTTCATGCTGTACACAAACACATGTCCATATTCCATAAAATAAATAAGCTTACCGTTATGACTAAAGGCCGGGGCCGACTGTTCATTGCGTTCACTAAAATCGAAAACTTCAGAATAGATACTTTTCTCAAGGTCATCTATTTTGTAGAATTTCTGCTCATAGGTGTGAACATAAAGTTTCTTATCCGAAGCATTAAACATAATCGAACGCATATCGAGTTCTATTTTGTAACTCCCGGTTTTATTGCCATCAAGTGTATATTTGCTGATCTGTCCGAATTCGGATTTCCCTCCGTTGCAGGTATATAAAAACTTTCCGTCGGAAGTAATATGCATATTATGCGTCAGCGGATTTTCGTTGAAAACAATCCGTGGGGTAAT
>CAZBZA010000300.1:0-4524 GCA_964495865.1 uncultured Lentimicrobiaceae bacterium | reverse complement strand
CTCAAAACTTTTTCTTCCGAAAGTTTTTTGGTACAGAAGAACCAATCGTAACACTTCATTTCCTCTTTGTTTTCCATACGATCTTTGGCAACGCCACACGAACCGGCAGGCGGAACAATTACATCATCGCCCGGACGCCAGTCAGCCGGGGTAGCAATGGAGAACGCATCGGCAGTCTGCATGGCTATCAAAGCCCTGTAAAGTTCGTCGAAATTACGGCCTAAACTTAACGGATAATAAATAATAGCGCGGATAATTCCCTTAGGATCAACAAAAAATACTGCACGTACAGCCTTTGTGCTGCTTTCGCCAGGCATCATCATACCGTACTTTTTGGCTACGTCCATGGTAATGTCCTCGATAAGCGGGAATTTAACTTCCACATCTTTCATTCCTTTGTACTCGATTTTTTCTTTGATGGTGCGGAGCCATGCGATATGGCTGTACAGTCCGTCAACCGACAGGCCAACCAGTTTGCAGTTAGCTTGTTCAAACTGTGATTCCATGCTGGCAAATGTCATGAATTCCGAGGTACAAACCGGGGTAAAATCAGCCGGATGACTGAAAAGGATAGCCCAACTTCCTTTGTAATCAGATGGGAAATTAATTTCACCTTGTGTTGTTACAGCCTTAAATTCAGGGGCTGGATCGCCGATACGCGGCATTGCGATAATTTGATTTTCGTCCATTGGTATTGATTTTTAAATTAATTTGTTGTTGATAATTAGTATGTTGATCGGCCTGAGGCCATAGTTTTACTTCTGTCGATGGATTGCTGTTTACAGAAACGGTCGTCGGATTTTTACCAGATCGTTCATTTTTTTTACTAACCGGTTGAATTGCTATTCTTTATCATCAACCAATGCTGCGAGGAGATTTTCAAAAATGGTTTTTGCTAAAAATCAAGCCAGATCGAAGCGATCAAGGTTCATCACTTTATTCCAGGCTGCAACAAAATCCCTGACAAACTTTTCCTGTGCATCCGTACTTCCGTAAACTTCGGCCAGGGCCCTGAGTTCTGAGTTTGAGCCAAACACAAGATCAGCGCGGGTTCCTGTCCATTTTACTTCGCCAGTTTTGCGATCGCGCCCGGTAAAAGTTTCTTTGTCATCCGATGCCGGCATCCAGGCTGTACTCATATCGAGCAGGTTTACAAAGAAATCGTTGGTAAGAACTTCAGGACGTTTTGTAAAAACACCATGTTTTGAATTATCAAAATTTGTGTTCAAAACACGCATGCCACCTAACAGAACTGTCATTTCAGGAGCAGTAAGTGTGAGCAATTGAGCTTTATCCACCAGTAATTCTTCGGTTGAAATGGTGAACTTCGTTTTTAAATAGTTACGGAAACCATCGGCTGCAGGCTCAAGCACAGCAAAAGATTCCGCATCTGTTTGCTCCTGTGAGGCATCCATTCGCCCGGGAGTAAAAGGAACTGTTACATCAAAACCTGCATCTTTGGCCGCTTTTTCAACACCGGCACTGCCAGCCAATACAATAAGATCGGCAAGGGAAATCTTTTTGCCGCCGGATTGGGCACTGTTGAATTCTTTTTTAATACTTTCAAGCACTTCAAGTACTTTCTTTAACTGATCAGGGTTGTTAACAGCCCAATCCTTTTGAGGCGCAAGACGGATACGGGCACCATTAGCGCCACCACGCTTGTCGGATCCACGGAAGGTAGAAGCCGAAGCCCAGGCCGTTGACACCAATTGCGAGACGGGAAGCCCTGATTTCAATACGGTTGTTTTTAATGATGCAATATCTGCTTCATCAATCAATGCATGATCAACAGCCGGAATCGGATCCTGCCAGATGAGCTCTTCTTCAGGCACTTCGGGTCCGAGATAGCGTGCCCGCGGGCCCATATCGCGGTGAGTAAGTTTAAACCATGCACGGGCAAAAGCATCGGCAAATTCGAGAGGATGTTCGTAGAAACGTCTTGAAATTTTTTCATAAACAGGATCGAATCGCAACGAAAGATCAGTGGTAAGCATGGTTGGGAAATGCTTTTTCGATGGATCGTGAGCATCGGGAGTTACTTTACCGGCATTTTTTGCAACCCACTGATGGGCGCCTGCAGGGCTTTTTGTAAGTTCCCATTCGAAATTAAACAGGTTTTCGAAGAAGTAATAACTCCATTTTGCGGGAGTCTGTGTCCAGGTAACTTCCAATCCGCTGGAGATGGTGTCACCTCCTTTTCCTGAGCCATACGAATTTTTCCAGCCGAATCCCTGCTCTTCGATGCCGGCAGCTTCCGGTTCGGGTCCAACATGAGCCACATCGCCGGCTCCGTGGGTTTTACCAAAAGTATGGCCACCTGCTATAAGTGCAACGGTTTCTTCATCATCCATGGCCATACGGGCGAATGTGTCGCGGATATCTTTAGCTGCTGCAACCGGATCAGGATTCCCGCCGGGACCTTCGGGATTTACATAGATCAATCCCATTTGCACGGCGGCAAGCGGATTGTCGAGGTCGCGTTCGCCGGAATAGCGATCTTTATCTTCTAACCACTTGGTTTCGGATCCCCAGAAAACATCTTCTTCCGGTTCCCACACATCTTCGCGTCCACCGCCGAATCCAAAAGTTTTAAATCCCATGGATTCCAGGGCCACATTACCGGCAAGGATCATCAGGTCCGCCCAGGATATTTTGCGGCCATACTTCTGCTTAATTGGCCAAAGCAATCTTCGTGCCTTATCGAGGTTCACATTATCGGGCCAACTGTTAAGCGGGGCAAAGCGTTGCTGTCCGCCACCAGCTCCGCCGCGGCCATCGCCTGTGCGGTAAGTGCCTGCGCTGTGCCATGCCATGCGGATAAAGAATGGTCCGTAGTGGCCAAAATCGGCAGGCCACCAATCCTGGGAGTCAGTCATGAGGTTGTGAAGGTCTTTTTTTAACGCTTCCAGATCCACGCTCTTGAATTCTTCGGCATAATTAAAATCTTCCCCCATTGGGTTTGATAAAGGGGAATGTTGTCGCAAAGTATTCAATTTTAACTGATTAGGCCACCAGTCGCGGTTTTTTGTTCCGCCGGCACCAACACTGTGTTTGCCAGTTGCTCCGGTAACGGGGCATTTGCTTACATTGTTTGGATTATCTTCCATTTTGGGCATATTTTTGGTTTATAAATGATGGTTTACTTCTTTTTGAACTTCCCGATTATCTGAAGTTTAACATCTTCAATTTCAAAATCCGGGATTCCTTTTGTAATAAAATAATTTCCTATTATTTCATTGAGCTCTGTATCAAAATAGTCCTCAATCCGGTCAGATTCAGCACAATATAAATGGTGATGATTTTCGGTAATGGCATCGTAGCGCATGATATCCCTTTCTGTTTTAACTTTTCTGATTAGTTCGTTTTCAACAAGCGAATCCAGAACTTTATACACAGTTCCGGTGGCAATATGAGGCTGATCTTTTTTTATAATTGCGATTATTTCTTCAGCTGTAGGATGGTTCCTGAGTTTAAGTATCGCATCATAAATGGCTACCCGCTGTGGAGTAACACGCAGTCCTTTCTCTATCAATCTGGTTCTGATTTCTGAAAGCATAATGAATGAATTAATCTTTTAGGAGAATTATTCTCTTCTAAGAATCTGCAAATTTACGATGATTTTTGAATTTCCGATATTTTATTATAAAAAAAAATATTTTAATATTAAAAAATATATTTTAATAACTCATTATCAATAATTTATAAGCATAAAAAAAGGACCCACACTTTAAATATGGATCCTTTTACTAAAAGTTAAAGTACTTTTTTCTAGAGCACTTTCATTGTCATTTTAAGTTCTTTAACGGGTTTGTCGCCGCCACCGGTTTGAACGGCTGCAATTTTATCAATTACATCCATACCTTCGATTACTTCGCCAAAAACGGTATAACCTGCATCAAGATGAGGTGTTCCGCCAACGGTAGTGTAAGCTGTGCGCTGCTCAGGAGTGAATTTTTTACCCATCTGCGCTTCGAACTGAGTTAACTGTGCGTCCGTATATTTTTCGCCTTGTACAAGGTAAAACTGTGAGCCCGACGATTCCTTTTTCGGATTTACCTGGTCGCCCATGCGAGCTGCGGCAAGCGCTCCTTTTTTATGGAAATGGTTAGGCAATATTTCGGCAGGAACGCGATAAGTTACTTCAGTTTTTCCGGCAGGAGCACCACCGCCTTGTACCATAAATCCTTTAATAACGCGGTGAAAAGGGGAGCCATTGTAAAAACCTTCATTAACAAGTTTTACAAAATTGTCGCGGTGCTTAGGCGTATCGTTATAAAGAGCAACTTTAATATCACCCATATCGGTGTGTATGAGCACTTTGGTCATTTTCTGTGCGTCGAGTTCCATCATAAAAAGGAATGTAAGTGTTAATGTTAAAAAGATTGAACGTTTCATGTTTATTTTAGTTTGATTTGTGTTTAAATGATTTTATTAAAATTTTATTTTATCAGGGCAGTTTAAGGGTTCAAAGGTTTGAAATGTTTGAAGAGTTTGAAGAGTTTGAAATGTTTGAAGAGTTTG
>CAZBZA010000299.1:0-4532 GCA_964495865.1 uncultured Lentimicrobiaceae bacterium | reverse complement strand
TTTACTGTGCCCAGAAATGAATCGCCAAAAATCCATACTGACCTGCCGTCGGGCAGCAATACCGAGTAAATGCCATCGGCACCCGTTACTCCACAGCAATCGCGGGCGAATAATTTTGTAAATTCTTTATCAACTTTTTCTTTGCCGGTTGCAGAAACAGGTTCTGCTGTTTTCTGTGCAAATACGCTTCCTGCAAAAAGATAAATTGTTATTGCTAAAGTATTTATGATCCAAAAATGGTTTGTCTTTTTCATAAAGTTATGCTTTTATGTTTACAATTTATTTATCCGTTAACTCTTACGTAGGCTTTAATGGTAGCACATTCTTTGCCTTCAGATTCGCCATAGGGCCTGATTGTGTATTCTCCAACGGCTGCCGGAACTATAAATGTTTCGGCATAATGAATTGTAAACGGTTCAAATGATCCGGAGGGACTTTCAACAATAATTTCGCGGCCTTCGATGAGTGTGAGCACGTTTACGCCATCGTTGGTTTGATGTGGTACCTTTTTTGTGAACCAATGGCGACGTGTTTCGATAAATTCGCGTTTATGAAGCCCGGTTCTTTCTTCGCGCCATCCATCGCCACTTTCGGTTACAACTATTTGGTTAACCAGATTTTCCTTAACCCAGTTTGTTGTGCGGTCCCACTGTATGTTTGCAGTTCCCCTATTGATGTTAATAGGCCGGGGCTTTCCGTCCATGCCGAGCCGTCCCCAGTCCCACAGTTTGAATGTAAAAATGTACGGGGTTGCACTTATTTCGAGTACAACGCTGTTTTTACCTGAGCAGTGAATGGTTCCTCCCGGGATTAAAAAATGATCATGTTTTTTAGCCGGCCATTTGTTTATATAGGCTTCATCATTGAATGCAGTTCCGTTTGCCTCTGAGCTTTTCAGATCATTAATCATTGCCTCTGAGTCAATTCCGTCCTTAAGTCCAAGGTAAACACTGGCATCGTCGCCGGCATCGAGCATATAATAGCTTTCGTCCTGGGTGTAGTTGATGCCGAAATTCTCCTGGATATATTCAGTTAGCGGATGCACCTGCAGACTTAAATTGCCACCCTGCATCGTATCAAGATAATCAAACCGAATAGGAAACTCAGTACCGAAACGGCCATAAACTGCTTCTCCAAGCAAATCGACGGGTTCGAAGAAAACCACGTTTATTGAAGGCGTTTCGAATTTTGTGTTTCCGTAATTCAGTATTAAACTGTTTTCTTCAGGTACACAATTAAAGCACCATGCATAATTACTTAAGCTTTTATCGAGTCCGAATTTCTCTTTCATCCATTGCCCGCCCCAGGGACCGGCATCAAAATAAGGAACCACGCTGAAAGGCTGTTTCGCGACCTGGCTCAATGATTCCCAAAAGGTTTCAGCGGAAACCATTACCGGATGATTTTCGAGGTTGGTATCAAGTATATAATCCCAGCGTTTGGAAGTATCTTTCTTTATTTTGTCGCAAACGCGCCAATCAACGAAATAGCCTCTTTTGTACTGTGTTTCGAAACTATCGTCGTAATTACTTATTCCAAGGTTGGAAATTTCGTTACGCCGCATCCGTTTCTGAATTTCCCAACGGGCCATATCGGCATATATAAAAAGATCAGGATTCGGGAAAATTTTTGAAGCGCCTGCTCCATAAATCAAAATTGTGCCTTTTTCCTGTCCAGATATTTGGGTTCTGAGAGAATTAACTTTATCTGGATCGAAAAAGTTGTCGATGGAAAGGCGTGTGATAAATCCGAATATCCTGTCATTGGTAACATCGGGGAACGTAATTTCCCTGATTTTATCTTCCGGCCACATGGCTTCGGAAGCTTCAATAACCAGATCAATTGATAATTCTTTAACAAGAAAATTGAAGAGTTCTGAATCGTGTACTCCTTGATAATATTCGATTACAATAACTTTTTTAGGTTCGGAGGTAGCCGCGATTTCAGAATTCAGCTGGGTCACAATTTTATCCCAGCCTGCAAAACAGGCTGAATCTTTGCCTTGTATCCTTACTTCAGGACTTTTATTGAAATTTGAGTTCAAATTGTTTGATATTTTTAATGAATAAAAGAGTGTTCTGAATCTAAATTATTTCCATTCAGCGTATTCTCTGATTGTTTATTTGTCACTTCTTATTTTACAGCGGGAGGTAAACTTCCAATACCCCAATTTTTATTGGGTACACTTCCAAGCCATATTTCCAGTGTTCCTCCCTTTGCAAAATCCTCGTGTGTAAACCAGAAATCATTTAATGCTTTCCCGTTCAGTTGTGCTTTCTGAATGTAGGCATTTTCCTTTGAATTGTTATGTACAAGGATAGTAAACGTTTTCCCCTTGTAATATTTCGGATCAAGTTTTATTGTTATGCTATCGAATATCGGACTTGTAATTTCGTAAACCGGAGTTGCTGAAGCATTGCCCTGTAAACTGAATAACCCGATTGACATTAAAGCGCTCAGCGCACCCATTTGTCCCTGGTCCTCATCATGACCGCCATATCCAAGGTCGGGAGTAATGCCACCGTAAGCCTGTTCCCTTACTTTCCGAACCCAATACTGAGTTAACCAGGGTTGGCCGGCATAATTGAACACGTGTGCATTTGATAAGCCGGGCTGGTTGGCATAGCTTACATACCCGTCGTTGTATGCAAAAACAAAGTTTTGAGGCGCGGCCATTTCAAATGCGTAATTCAATTTGCTGCATAATTTTTCGTTGCCGCCCATTAAAGCAGCCAAACCGGGAATATCATGCGATACTCCCCAGGTAGCCTGCCAGGCATTTGCTTCAATCCAGCCGGCACCGCTTAACGGATCGTTATGAGTAAAATTACCGTTGCTGTCTTTTGGAAATAAAAGGTTTTGTTCAGGATTAAAACATGTTTTCCATCCCTGGGCCCGTTTCGAAAAATAAGTGTATTCTTTCTTGTTGCCAAGTTTGTAAGCCATCTGGGCCACAGCCCAATCCTGGAAAGCAGCTTCAATTGTAATACCGGCATTATCCTTCCAATAACCGTTTTTTATATAAAATGTAATGTCTTCCTTGCTTCCCAGCATTCCTCCAGGCATCTGGTTCCTTTTTAGCACATCGAACGCATGATTCGCATCGACTTTCGTTAGCAATCCTTTTTGAAAAGTACCGGCAATAAGGTTAGCCGTCGGATTGCTGGTCATGATGTAGGAATACCCGCCACCAGCAGGACCGCGTGGTAAAAGACCGCCATTGTCAGCATATTGTATCATTGACGATGACATCTCATCCTGCACTTCAGGCCAGCCAAGTCCCCATAAAATATTTACATTCCATTGCGACAACCAGAAAGCATCAGAGTTATACATATGATATTTCAACTTGCCATTTGCATCCTTTGGAAGCTGCTTCACTTTAAAAACTGCATCGGTAAATGTGCCTTCGCGGATGCCGGTGGTTCTGTCAGGGTAATCGCCGGATACATCATTTATTTTATGACGGCCAAGGAGAACATGCCATAAGTCAGTATAAAACTTGATTTTCTGATCCGAATCGCCACCGTTTACTTCGATCTTTCCCAGCCATTCATTCCAAAGTTGACGGGTTTCATTTCTAACGGCGTCGAAATCCCAGGTAGTGCATTCCGTAATCAGGTTATTCCGTGCGTTATCAATACTGGTGTACGAAATCGCCACTTTCATATTTACCTGATCTCCGGCTTTAATATCAAACTTTGCCGAAACACCGGCGCTATCTCCCTTTAATTCAGTAATGGCATTGATCAGCTTTGTTCCTTGCCAGCCATCCAGTGATTTGGCTGCTTTGTCGAATTGAACCACAAAATAAACCTTTACGTCTTTTGGTCCACCCCAAAAACGTTTTACAGAACTGAAAGAGCCTTCAAATTCTTTTTCATTCACTTTTTTAACGACGGCATCTGCCATTGTGCTATTCCCGATGTATCCGCCGAGGTTTACCAGAATTTGCGTCGGCATGTCCTGCGTATATCTGAAACGATAAAAACTGACTCTCTCGGTTGCGGTCAGTTCAACCCAGGTTTGAGGTTGTTGAAGGTAAACACGCTGATAACCAGGCTGTACAATTTCGTCGTCATGGCTGAAGTCAGATTTCCATGCATCTTCGCCACCGGTTGGATTTACTGAGCTATTGGCTGGCATTATTTCAATCCCCGACATCATCCAGGCATGGATATTTCCGAAACCCAGAATTTCATTCTCATTGTAGTTATACCCACCGCCGTTCTGATTTTTGTTCCGGGTATGCGGCGCTGCTCCAACCATTCCAAAAGGAGTGCCACCGGTTATAAAGAAAAAATACCGGCCACGGTTTGTTTCAATATAGGGATCAACCCAACCTACAAAATCAGTTTTTGAGTTCCGGGCGGGATACACTTCAATTTCGGAAAAACCGAGGTCTTTACCATCACCATCGGTAGTTACAAACCGAACGGAGGTAACCGTTTTTGTCTCAAACTTCACCAGTTTGACAGTTCCATCATCAGGAATTTGATTTACCCACACTTCGCTTCCATCACTAAAAACAA
>CAZBZA010000298.1:0-4551 GCA_964495865.1 uncultured Lentimicrobiaceae bacterium | reverse complement strand
AGTGTTACTGCCGATGATGGTTCAACAATTATTTTCATTCGTTCCCAAATCAGTTTCATTGCTTCTATAGTCGCATGGTCATTAATCGTTATAATATCTGACACATAATGCCTTATGATTGGAAAAGTGAGGCTGCCTAGCGAGGTCCTGAGCCCGTCGGCAATGGTGTCGGGATTTATTGAAAGTACCATTTTCTTTTGGTAAAACGACTGATACGCATCGTCAGCACCTGATGGTTCGGCAGCAATAACTTTGGTTGCTGGCGAAAAATAGTGCGCTGCCAGTGCTGTTCCGCTCAGTAATCCGCCACCGCCTACAGGAGCAACAATACAGTCGAGCCCGGGCTGATCTTCAATAAGTTCCAGAGCCGCAGTAGCCTGACCTGCAATGATTGTGTAATTGTTGTAAGGATGTATTTCAAAAGCGTTGGTTTCATGCAATACTTCGTTCAGCTTTTCTTCGCGGGCTTCGAGGGTAGGTGCGCAAAAGGTTATTCGCCCGCCGTAGCTTTTTACCGCTGCAATTTTAACTTTCGACGAGTTTTCGGGCATTACTATGTAAGCAGGGATATGTTTCAGCATAGCGGCGCGTGCGAGCGCAGCAGCATGATTCCCCGACGAATGTGTTGCCACTCCTTGTTTTATTTCATATGTATCGAGGCTTAACACGGCATTGGTAGCGCCACGCGATTTAAAAGCGCCGGCTTTCTGAAAATTCTCACATTTAAAAAAGATTCTGGCTCCAACCAACTCGTCAATCATGCTGCAGGTGAGTACCGGTGTACGGTGAAGGTATGGTTGTATGCGTTTGGCAGCTTTTTGAATATCCTCTTTCCCTGGTTCGTGGTTATGGTCCATTATTTTCCTCCGTTTTTTAATTCTAAAGCAATATTTTCAGCAGCTGCATCCAGCAATTGATATGTTTTTGCAAAACCAGCTTCACCCCCATAATAAGGATCGGGAACAGGTTTATTGCTGCCCGGATGGGTAACATTTAAAATATAATCTACCTTCAGCATCTGGTCAGGACTGGTTGCAACTGATTTAACATCTTTATAGTTAATGCTGTCCATCACATAAATACGGTCGAATTCATCGAAATCTGATTTTTTAAATAACCTCGATCTTTGCCCCGAAATATCAACTCCATGCCGATTCATCTCGCGCGTAGCCCTGAAATCGGGTGCATCGCCTGTATGAAACGATTCAAATCCAGCCGAATCAACTTCGGCGTTGAGTTTGTGTTTTTCAATCCAGGCACGCATTATACCTTCCGCCATTGGCGAACGGCAAATATTGCCAAGGCAAACCATCAGTATCTTCATTTTTCGGTAAACAATTATTGAATAAAAGTATTTAATCGAATCGCTTACTGCAAAATTAAGCTTATCTTATCAATAAAATAGTTTTCACTAAGGGTTTGAAAAGTAATTTGCGGATTTTAGAGTCAATTCTCAACTAAAAATCCTTATCATGACTCTAAACAAAAAAAGGAAGCTGTGCGGCACAACTTCCTTTTCGGTATTGTAATAGAGTGTTTTATGATCCGCTAAAACTTTATCCTTTTCTCAATTTCCTCCACATAAGTGCGGAATTGCTTGTCGGTTTCGATAAGGTTATTCACCGTGCGGCAGGCATGGAGCACAGTTGCATGGTCCTTATTGCCGCAATGCAGTCCGATGGTTGCCAACGAAGCTTTTGTATGTTTCTTCGAATAATACATGGCAAGTTGACGGGCTTGCACAATATCGCGTTTTCGGGTTTTGGAATTGATGGCTTCGACAGGAATATCAAAATAATCGCATACAATTTTCTGTATGAAATCGATTGATATTTCGCGGGCGGTGTTTTTCACAAACTTATCAATCATCTGCCTGGCTAGGTCGATGGTGATGGCTTTTTTGTTGAGCGACGACTGTGCCATGAGCGAAATAAGAGCGCCTTCGAGTTCGCGGACATTTGTTGTTATGCTGTATGCAAGGTATTCGAGCACTTCAAATGGCATATCAATACCATCTTTATACAACCTCTTTTTTAAAATTGCAATCCTTGTTTCGAGATCAGGTATCTGGAGATCTGCTGAAAGGCCCCATTTGAATCGCGAAAGAAGTCTGGGCTCCAGTCCTTTTAGTTCAACCGGCGGTTTGTCGCTGGTGAGTATGAGTTGTTTGCCTTTCTGGTGCAGATGGTTGAAAATATGAAAGAAAACATCCTGTGTTTTTTCTTTTCCCGAAAGGAAATGAATATCATCGATAATTAAAACATCAATCATCTGATAAAAATGCACGAAATCGTTTTGGTTATTGCTCCGCACTGCATCAATAAATTGCTGCGTAAATTGTTCAGTAGCAACGTATAAGACTGTTTTCTCCGGAAAATTATTTTTCACCTGTAGACCAATTGCCTGAGCAAGGTGTGTTTTTCCCAAGCCAACAGCACTATATAAAAACAAGGGGTTAAATGCGGTTTTACCTGGATTGCAGGCCACAGCATAGCCTGCTGAACGAGCAAGCCTGTTGCAATCGCCTTCGATAAAATTATCAAATGAATAGGATTCATTTAACTGCGATTGAACCTGTATCTTTTTTAAGCCTGGAATCACAAAAGGATTGGGTATTTCCTTTGATTTTCCGGCATTTAAATCAATAGGCATTTGTACCGATGGATTAGATGTAGCTTTACGGTTGCTGGTAGGTATTTTTATGGTGTAAGGATCCGATGTATAAGTTCCTTCCATCACAATGCTGTATTCCAGGCGACCATTAGGCCCCAGTTCGTTGCGGATTGTCTTTTTCAGCAGCGTGATATAATGTTCTTCGAGCCATTCGTAAAAAAACTGGCTCGGTACCTGTATAGTAAGAATACTGTTGTCAAGTTTAATAGGTTTGATAGGAGAGAACCAGGTTTTAAAACTTTGGTAATTGAGGTTGTCGCGGATCACTTTTAGGCAGTTTTCCCAAACTTCCTGATGAAGTTCTTTAATTCCTTCCATTTCTTTCTGTTGCATGTTTGTTCTTGGTTGTTATCGGTCGTGAAATCAGACTGTTATCTGGCAAATAATTAAAAAAAGCTGATGAGTGTGGTGGTTAAATCGAAAAAGTGTTCAAAAATCACTCTAACAAAGTTTAAAAAAAAATTAAAATGGTATTTGAATTTCAAAAAAAACGTTGTATATGGCAGAATGTATAAAAAAATATTTCGTTTGCAATGAAATTTGTTAAAAAATTGATAAGTAATTAATAATTAATTGATTTACCTTAGAAAATTTACCTGTAATCCGTTCCGCTTCACTATGCCTTATGGCGAGCCGGATAACACATTTCATGCCAAACTCATTGTTAATAACTTCTAAAGTTTCATCTTTGATTATTTTCATCACATCATTCATTGCTTCATATGGGTATTCAATCTGGTACATTTCTTTCACAATACGATTTGCAATTGTTGCATTTTTGATTGCTTCGGCTGCAGATGTTTTGTAAGCATTTATTAAACCCGGAACGCCAAGTTTTGTTCCACCATAATAACGGATTACTACTATTAAAATATTGGTCAGGTCATTTGAAAGTATCTGACCGTAAATTGGTCTTCCGGCAGTTCCTGATGGTTCACCGTCGTCGTTTATACGGTAAGCCGATTTATCGAAGCCCAGCACATACGCATAACAATGATGCGTCGCATCGAAGTATTGCTTTTTTAGCGTTTCGAGGTGTTGCTTCACTTCCTGTTCGCTGGCTGCCGGAAAAGCAAATGCCAGAAACTTGCTGCCCTTGTCGCGAAATGATCCCTGTGCTGAATGGGTTATCGTTTTATATTCGTCGCTGAAGAGCATTAATAAGTGAATTTATTTAAGTTTTTAGTGATATCAGGTTTTTCGAAATCAGGTGCAAAGGTACGCAGCTAAAAATTTATTTTCCGACATCTTGCACAAAAGATTTTCAGAGCTATATTCTGATTCTTCATTTAACTACTTTTGCCCGCTATAATTAAATAGGTATATGTCAACACATTTTGGCGAATTTGCGGCTCTGCTTACCACCGTGTTCTGGACTATCACTGCTTTATCTTTCGAAACGGCAAGTAAACGTATTGGTTCAATGCATCTTAACTTGTTGCGATTGGGACTAGCTTCCGTTTTGCTATCCGTGTTTTCATATTTCTACAGGGGGATGTTTTTACCGCTGGATGCCAGTATGCATAATTTCATGTGGTTGGCACTCTCCGGCGTTGTCGGTTTTATAATAGGTGATTTTGCCCTTTTTAAAGCATTTACAATTATTGGTGCTAGAGTAGCAATGCTTATGATGACGCTGGCGCCCGTTTTCGCTGCTTTGGCTGCCTGGATAATAATTGGTGAAGTGATGAGCCCGATGAGCCTGGCAGCTATGTTTATAACCCTGGCGGGAATTGCCCTTGTTATTTTTACCCGTACCGAAGGCTCAACTACCGGTACTGTTAAGTCGAGAGGTTCTTATTCCATGTCGTACCCTCTGAGTGGAATATTGTTGGGTATTGTTGCTGCTGCCGGACAAGGAGTTGGACTGGTGCTCAG
>CAZBZA010000297.1:0-4555 GCA_964495865.1 uncultured Lentimicrobiaceae bacterium | reverse complement strand
CCGTTTTTCATAAAAGTAATCCCTTCAGGCTGAATAAATAAATCGGGATTTAACCTTCCGATATATTCTATTTCGTTTTTCGTGTTAAATACAAACAAAAGTTTATCCGCTGACGATAACAGAAATAGCTTTCCTGTTATCGGATGAATGGCAAGATCAGAAACCTGAAACCTGATATCCGGGTCTTTGCTTTTGCGTTTATTTTTATCCTTCATAGGCACTTTAATAGTATGCGCGAGGGCAAAGCTGTCAATTACAGAAAGATCAACAGTAAAAACAGGTTCCGGAACAGGCCTTTTTGAAGTTAAATCAAACCCGTAAATAAAGCGCTTATCCCTGTTCCCGGAACCTTTACGGGGAATCTCTTTAGACGTAATTAACAGGTAGTTGGTAGTTGGATCGTAACATATACCCTCATTATCTTTCCATGGGATTCCTGAGGGAAAGGTTGATCTTACAAATTTATCAGTTTTATAATTTTCAATCCTGGTTATTTCTCCATCGCTTCTAAGGATATAAAATGCAGAATCTACCCTGGCTATTCCTTCATAGTCCCCTTTGTAGCCAAAATCCATATGGCTGATGATCTGGCCGGAGTTTAAATCGTACATAAAAACAATTTCCCGTTCATCCTGGATACAGGCAATCCGGGAAGAATCTATTTCGGTGATGCCTGATATTTCCTTTAATTTTTTGGGTAAAATATAAACTCTGTCAGGTACTGACAAGTTATACCCTATATCCATCAATGGCACCGTGCTTTTCTTATTCTTTTGATGCTGGTCGCAAGAAGCAAATATGCAGGTGAGTAGCAATAAGAATAACCAGGATTTTTTCATCATATTTTAACTTTTTTAAATGCTGGACTGAGACCTGTTTAACATTGAAATGAAAGATTTTAGCACTTAAATTATTTCCAAAATTGCAAAAAATACATCAAATTTGGCAACAACCCAATGACGTACCCCTCTTTTCAAGTGTTCATGTTACCGAATTTTTAAATACCCTCACAAAAATACAAATTTTAAGCATTTTTTTCAGGATAAGGTGCATATATTATCAGTTTATTTTGTATATTTGTTTAGGTAAATTGCTATCAATCAAGATAGATAGCATTTTTCTGAAAGCATACAGCTTAATATTGGGAAGTTTCCCAAAATCTCACTGCGATGAAAGAAAATAATTCCAAATCAATTCATTTGAGCATACTAAATCCCGATATTATAATCAAACATGAATCTGGGATACCTGGTTAGTCTTGGTCAAAATAGGAGAATCCAGCCATAACAAAAGTCCGAAAAAATTATCAGTCAAATCATGCCATTACAGTGTAAATCTAAAAAGTGATTAGTATGCGAAAATTAATCCTTATTCAGATAGCCCTGGCGTTGTTTTTTGCAATGCCGGCTTTCAGCCAGAGTGATACAATTTCCAGTCCCCTGGAGGTCTCTGATACCCTAAGCCAGGACTTCGGCCTTTTTAAAAAAGAGGAAATCCTGCATCTGTCGCTCCGGTTCGACATGACTCAATATACACGGAAAAAGCCAAAAGAGGAATATATGGATGCGATATTGACGTATCATATGAATAAAACAGACTCCATCAATAAGGAAGTACGATTAAAGTCACGCGGAGAGATGAGAAATGGATACTGCAATTTCCCACCTATCCGGCTAAACTTCAAGAAAACTGAATTCCCCAATGCCCCTGATCTTGATAAGATTGAAAAAATGAAATTAGTTACGCATTGCCAATCTGGAAATGAAGATTACCTGTTTAAAGAATACCTGATATATAAATTATATAACGTACTCACCGATACCAGTTTCCGCGTAAGGTTGGTGAGGATGGAGTACATAAACACGCATAAGAAAAGCAAGACGGTAAATACATATGCTTTCTTTATTGAACCGGTTGAGATGCTTGCTGAGCGGATTAATGCAATTGAGGTAAAGTCATTAAATCTGACACAAAAAGACATTATCCCTTATATGATGACCAGGATGGCAATTTTCAATTATATGATCGGAAATACCGATTGGTCAGTGCCAAACCAGCATAACTGCAAGGTCCTTTCGTCACTTAATTTCAGCAGTCCTGCACTTGGGATTATAGTACCTTACGATTTTGATTATTCAGGCCTGGTTGATGCCGATTATGCAATTCCATTTGAACCACTTGGATTATCATCTGTACGTGAACGGCGGTATGTCGGGATTTGCAGAACAGAGGATGTTTTTATAAACGCAATGAAGGAATTTGCCGGCAAAAAAGAGGCTTTTTATAAAGTTATCACCGATTTTCAAATGTTAGATCAAAAAGAGAAATCAATAATGATCAAATACCTTGATAGCTTTTATGACGATTTTGATGAACGCAACAGTATAGTCAAGTATATTCTCAAAGACTGTACTGATTTTTAAGGTTCTACCACGTATTTAATAGAATTGGTTTTTTTTATTGGTCAGAAGTCGGAAGTCCGAAGTAGATGCTAACCCAAATTCACATAAATGAATGGTTAATAAGTTGCATACTGTTATCGTCATACAATGAGCTGCTTATTCTGAATAAAATATTTTTCCAGAGTTCTTCCGACTTCCGTCTTCCGACTTCCGACACCTTGAATTGACCCACTAATATAAAAGCAGAACCATTTTTAACAAATAAACACTTACCATTATGACAACAGAAACAATGACTGCAGCAAACGAATTTGTAATTGAAGCCCTTATCCGCTTAGCCATCAACATTGCTGTTTTGTTTATTATAATCAAACTTCTCTACAACAGGTATTCAAATAAGAAAGGGAATCTCTTTGCCTTCTTCCTGATGGGGACTATGATTTTTTTACTATGTATTGTACTGAAAGATGTTGAGTTACAGATGGGAATGGCGCTTGGCCTGTTTGCCATTTTCTCTATTATCCGTTACAGGACAAGAAACATGACAATTAAAGATATGGCATACCTCTTTACGGTGATAGGTATCTCGGCTTTAAATGCATTACTTGACTATCCCAATCCTGTAAGAGGAACAATTCTCGTTAATTTAATTGTCATCCTGACTATATTTTTGCTTGAAATCTCTTTTAAAAAGGAAGAACAGAAAAAGGCAATTAAAGAAGTTGTGGTTAAACAAGAATTGACTGCAGAGGAATTAGAGAAGAAAGCCGCAAAAAAGGAGAAGAAAGCTGCAAAAAAGGAGAAGGAAATGCTGAAAAAGGCAAATCCATTGAAAAAACATCCGGTCCTTTACGACAACCTTACCTTGCTCAACCCGGATAAAATGGATGAGCTGAAAACGGATGTTTCAAGCAGGATAGGGATTAAAGCCGAGAAAATCCAGATCCGTCAAATAAACCTGGTGGCCGGTAATGCCGAACTTGATGTATTTTACCGCGTTGAAAAGATAAAACCCGAGGTTGAGTAAACAACCTTTTTGCCGCGTGTTTTGGGCTGCCGGGATGCTTTGCCGGCAACTTTGATTTTTTATTTTCTTACAATGCAAATGATATAAGACGTATGAAGAAATCTGCCATCATCCTTTTGATCTGCCTTTATAATCTCAGCTCAACTGCAGTTTACCAGAATGAGGAGCATTATGACCCGATTAATGACGGGCCATATGTCTTTTATGTGAATGACAGTCTCAAAGCCAAAATGATCGAAAAGAGTGTATTGAGCGAATATTATATTACTGCTGCGAATTTTTCGGAAATTAAAACGGCTATTCATTTATCCTGTCAGTATAAAGATCTGCTAAGCGTTTATTTCCAAAAGGCTGACTATCGCCAGAAGTACAACGAAGTTGACAGTATAATTGCTGTAAGTGATGTTCATGGGCAATATGAGAAATACCTGGATATATTAAAGGCAAATGGTGTAATTGATAATGACTTGAACTGGAAATTCGGCAAAGGGCACCTGGTTTTTCTTGGCGATGCTTTCGACAGAGGTGACAAGGTTACAGAATTACTCTGGCATCTTTTTGCCCTTGAAAAGCAAGCAGAAAAGACCGGTGGTATGGTTCATGTTTTACTTGGGAATCATGAAAATATGGTTCTCAGCGGAGACCAAAGATACATTAACGAAAAATACAGGAAAGTTGAAGAATTGACTAAAACAAACTATTCTGATTTATATTCCGCGAATTCGGTACTGGGGAAATGGCTGCGGAGTAAACCAGTAATTATTACTATTAATGATATTCTGTTTGTTCATGCCGGTATTTCAATTGATATGGTCCGGTTGAAACTTACTGCGAAGAAGACAAACAAGTTGTTGTCCGGTAAAATTATCGGTAAAGATTTACCTCCGGATAATAAAAATAAACAACTTGATTTACTCGCCGGTGATTATGGACCTTTATGGTATAGAGGATATTTTGATGATTCAACTTTTAATGAAAGCAGAACAGATTCGATTCTTGCTTTTTACGACAGCAAACATATCGTAGTCGGACACACTACATTTAAAAACATTAAAGTACTGTATAATAATAAAATAATAGGAATAGATGCCGGATTAGGGTATAACCAGCCGGGTGAAGTTTTTAT
>CAZBZA010000296.1:0-4557 GCA_964495865.1 uncultured Lentimicrobiaceae bacterium | reverse complement strand
GAACATTGGGAACTTTTGAACAGGGATACATCTGTCCGTCCTGCATGGCAACGGTGTAAACAAATGGCTTGAAGGTTGAACCCACCTGCCTGCGGGCAACAACCACATGATCGTATTTAAAGAATTTGAAATTTATTCCTCCCACATACGCTCTTACGTAACCGGTTTGTGGCTCCATCGACATCAGGCCGGCATGAAGAAACCACTTGTGATATTTTATTGAGTCCATCGGGCTCATGATAGTATCAATATCCCCTTTCCAGGAAAAAACCCGCATAGGGATAGGTGTTGCAAAAGCACGCTCAATGGAATCATTGTCGATACCTGCTTTTTTCATACTGCGGTATCTGTCGGATCTTTTTTTGGACGAAACCAGCATTTTCTGTATCTCTTTTGCATCCGACATGTCGTAAGGTGCATGCTTATTTCCTTTCCAATGTTTATAAAAAGCTGGCTGGAGATCAAGTGATAAATGTTCTGTCATAGCTTCCTCGGCATAACGTTGCATATGCGAGTTTATGGTTGTGTATATTTTCAGCCCATCCTTGTAAAGATTGTAATAGGAACCATCTGCTTTTTTATTTTTTGTAACCCATCCAAACGCCGGGTCACGCAACCAACGAACAGAGTCGGCTGTAAAATCATCCGGATTTTCGTAATTATTCCTTTCGGGTTTATCAACCATCAACGATTCGCGGAGGTATTCCCTGAAATACGTGCCGGGTCCGCTGGTATGGTCCTGAAGTGTATATTGCGACATGTCCAGAGGCAAAACGCGAACCGAATCATATTGCGCTTCGGTGATATAATCGTTTTTAACCATTTGATTAAGAACAACTTCACGACGTTTTTTCGAGCGTTCCTGGTTTCTGACAGGATGAAAATAGGACGGTGCTTTGAGCAGTCCGATCAAAACAGCTGATTCCTGAAGGTTGAGTTCAGCAGGCGTTTTATCGAAATAGGTCTTGGATGCCGATTTTATTCCGAAAGCAAGGCTGCCGAAATCGACGGTATTTAGGTACAAGGCAAGAATTTCCTCTTTGGTATAGTTTCGTTCCAGTTTTATGGCGGTAATCCATTCTTTAAGTTTTGCATAGCCCACGCCAAAAATCGTGTAGTGGCGTTTTCGTGGGAAAAGGTTTTTAGCTAATTGCTGTGTGATTGTACTGCCGCCGCCTTTGTCGGTGCCGGTGATCATACCAACAACAGCTCTGCCTAGTGCCTTACCATCGATGCCCGAATGTTTTTCGAACCTGGAATCCTCGGTGGCAATAAGAGCTTTAACCAACCATGGCGATAACTCCGAAAAATGAATATTCGAACGGTTTTCGAGATAAAAGGAGCCTAATACTTTCTGGTCGGCCGAAATAACTTCAGAAGCCAGTTTACTTTTTGGATTTTCGAGTTCCTCAAAAGAGGGCATGAATCCTAACCAGCCTGCTGATAATGCTGCAAAAAATATTGCCAGAAACACCAACATGAAGACGAACCATTTCCAGAACCTCTTCACCCAGTCGTTTTCATTCAGTTTCTTTTTCATTGATCAAATAATTTCAGTCACGAGCTTGCTCTTACTTCTCTTGTTTTTTAATCAGAATGCCAACATCCGAAATGCCTTTCAGCGTTTCTTTTCGCATTGCCTGGTTTACAGCGATTACATGATTTCCGGATTTCCTGAATTTTACTCCTTTTCGGAAAAGAAACCTGCTGTCCTTATGTTTTCCCATTCCTTTCCCATACCATTTACCGTCTGGAGCGGCAAGGATGCATTCCGCTGTATCGCGCGAAAATGTATTGCCTGGATAATAAGCAGTAATGAAAAGGTAGAGGTTTTGCATATCGTAATCTGTAGTATTACGAACTTCGAAATAGAAATCATAGGTTGCCAGCGTATCTTTTGAATCAAAACTGTAAAAAAGGGTATCGGCAGATTTCCATTCGTTGTTTTTCAAATGCACGGTTTCGTTATGAAATACATCTGTATTGCAGGCTGTTACCAGCAAAACTGTAGAAAGCATTACCAGTTTCAGAAAACGATTCAACATAAATTCTCTAGCAACCATAGCCATATTACCTTTTATCAGATTTGGGTTGAGGTTGTTTTTTCTTATCAAAGCGGTGAAGGTCCTCGCTAACTACAACCAGGCCAATCTCCGGTTTTTTATCTGCTTTCACGGTAAAATCTTCAATTTTATCAGGTATTTTTCCTGATTTGTTTAAAGCAATTACTTTTTTCACGCTTTCGACGGTAAGGGCAAACATCTCGTGTTCCTTCCCTTTATATCCAAACCACATGGTTGCTGCAAAAACATCAATTTTTTGCAGAAGAACATCACCTTGTTTGGTTTTCAGAACCGAATTTTCGTCAGGGAAATCTTTCAGTGCATCGATATACGCTTCAACTTCATAATTGAGGCAACATTTCAGTTTCGAACATTGCCCGGCAAGTTTCTGAGGATTTGGCGAAAGTTGCTGAACGCGTGCCGCGGCAGTAGAAACCGAATGGAACCCGCTTATCCATGTGGAGCAGCACAACTCGCGGCCACACGAGCCAATACCACCTAACCTGCTGGCTTCCTGTCGCATACCAATCTGTCGCATTTCGATCCTGATCTTTAATTCTTCAGCAAGAATTTTTATCAGTTCACGAAAATCGACCCGGTCCTCAGCAGTGTAATAGAATATGGCTTTGGTGTCATCTCCCTGGTATTCAACATCATTCACTTTCATTTTAAGGCCAAGCTTGAGTGCTGCAACCCTCGTTTTATACAATGCATCATGTTCACGGCCTATGGCATGCAACCATTTGTCAATATCAGCTTGTTTAGCCTTGCGGTAAAGTTTGCGGATATCTTCCTTGTTGGGGTTCAGGTTTTTACGATGCATCTGCAAGCGAGCAGATTCGCCGGTAAGGGTAATAATGCCGATGTCGTGTCCCGGCGATGCTTCAACAGCCACAATATCGCCCGGATGAACCGGAAGGCCTGAAGGGATTCTGAAAAAATCCTTGTGGTTGTTTTTGAACCGGACTTCGGCACAATCAAATTTTACTAAACTGCCAGGTAGAGGAAGATCCTGAAGCCAGTCGTAAGCGGCTAATTTGGCGCATTTTTGTTCGGCACCGGCCCTGTTGAGCAAGGGATTGTTGTTTTTGCAGCATCCCCTCGAAGCGATAAGTTCCCTGTTGGGTATATTGAGTTGTATGTTTTCTTCCATGTTGTATTAGCATGTTGCCACCGGTGATCGCCTTCGGAATAGTAACGAAGGTATAGTGGTATTAGTATAACCCGTTCCCCGGCATGCATAAAATACGCAGTTCGAAGGATTACGGTATGAAGTGACAAATTTACACTTTTTTAGGTTGGGGCGTTGCCGGTATTTTCAATATCCTGGCAATGAGATGCGAAAGGTCGGTTAGAACAATTGTCGCGTTGGCATTACGTTCAATGTGAAAGATAGCACGGTTGAATTCCTCTTCAAAAAGATTGATATTGCGGGGATGTATAAAGGTGGAGAAGTTTTTAACAAAAGCAAGTTCTTCGCCATCGAGCCTTACCAGGTGCTGGTTGCCAACATTATACTGCAGGCAAATCCGGAACATTTCGAGGCTGTATGCCAGCATTTCTTTTTGCTTTTCGCGGCTGCCATCGCCGATAAGGTTTGGAATAGTTTCAAGCAGTTTGTCGTAATCTTTGAGGTTTCCGGCAATGGTAAAACAACGCCGCATCCACTCGCGAAATATAGTAAAACGCTCACGTTCAGCATCAAGAGAATCGGATCCGGCACCCGTTTTTCCGGCAAGCATCAAAGCGGATGCATAATTGCCATCGGCCAGACGGGCTATTTTTGAGGCTTCGTCGGGAGCAATCTGATGAGTAAGTTCAAGAGCATGTTGTATGTTATGATCTGCCAGGCGGGGAATTTTTACCAGTTGTGCCCTCGATAAAATGGTGGCTATGATCTGTTCCTGGTTTTCGGAAATAAGGATAAAGAGCGTTTTGTCCGATGGTTCTTCCAGGTTTTTAAGCAGTTTATTGGCTGATGTCGAATTCATTTTTTCAACCATCCAGATAATCATTACCTTATACTCAGCTTCATAAGCTTTGTATGCTAAAGTGCGGTTTATGCCATCAGCTTCGTCGGCATTAATAAATCCCTGTTTTTTTTCGATCCCGATTTTTTCGTACCAATCAGGAAGAGTAACGTAGTAGTTGTTTTGTTGAAGAAATTCACGCCAGGCAACTATAAAATCCCTGCTGTATATCTTTTTATCATCAACATCTTTCGTTTTGTTGATGGGGTAAATAAAATGCAGATCGGGATGTATGAGTTTGGCGTATTTTTTGCACGAAGGGCATTCGCCGCACGAATCCTCGTGAGTACGTTTACGACAATTTATGTATTGCGCATAAGCCAGGGCAAGTGCCAGTTTACCTGAGCCTTCGGGCCCAAGAAAAAGTTGCGCATGGCTTACCCTGTTTTCGGCTACAGTGCGTTTAAGCCGTTGTTTCAGAGGCTCTTGCCCGATGATATCGTTGAACTTCATAAGTTGTAGAA
>CAZBZA010000295.1:1662-4559 GCA_964495865.1 uncultured Lentimicrobiaceae bacterium | reverse complement strand
TCAAATACTTAATGCAGCCAGAGAGGTTTTTATTGCCAAAGGGCTCGATGGTGCACGTATGCAGGAAATAGCCGATCATGCAGGAATTAACAAGGCGTTGCTGCATTATTATTTCCGTACAAAGGAGAAATTATTCGAAGCGGTGTTCACTGAAGTAGCGGCAAATCTATTTCCGGCAATTAAACAGGTACTTGCTGCCGAGCTGGCTATTAAAGAAAAAATTACTTTTTTTGTAAAAGTTTACCTTACGGGTATCCGTGAGAATCCATTCATCCCTGCATTTGTAATAAACACACTTAATTCGAATCCTGATCGTTTTCTGAAACATATAGTGAAATCAGGAATAGATCCAAGGTTGCTTCAAAAACAGATTGATGCAGAAGCTGCACAGGGATTAATCCGACCGGTTAAAGCCGAACATCTGGTGGTTAACATTATAGCCATGTGTATTTTCCCGTTTGTAGCCAGGCCGATCGTTCAAAATGTATTTAACATGAGTAACGACGAATACCGTTCTTATCTCGACTCACGCGAAACGGAAATTGTGGATTTTGTTCTAAAATCATTAGCAATATGAGGCACAAAACATTTTTACTTTGGTTAAGTATTCTTACAACTACAACTGTAGCTGCGCAGCAACCTGCAGTAACGCTCGACGAATGCACGGCGGCAGCCATGAAAAACCATCCGCTTGCCGCTCAGAATGAAATATACGAGCAAACCAACAACCTTCAACAGCGGAATATTGACAACGGCAAACTTCCTCAGCTCAATGTTAACGGTCAGGCTACGTATCAGAACGAAGTAATTGAACTACCGTATAAAATTCCGGGTATTGAGTCGCCCGAAATTCCCAAGGCGCAATACAAATTGTCGCTCGACGCCAACCAGCTTATTTATGGCGGAGGCTCCATTACCGCGCATGGAATCATAGAGGATTACAGCCGCCAGATCAACCAACTGAATAATGAGGCAGAGCTATATAAAATACGGGAAAGAATTAATCAACTGTATTTCAACATATTGCTTTCTGATTTGAATGCTGAAGTAATCAACAATTCGATTATTGATCTCAAATCGAGGCTGATAAAAGTTAAAGTTTCGGTTCGTGAGGGCGTTATGCTGGCATCGGCAGAAAATGTATTGCAGGCCGAAATTCTCAAAGCCGGTCAGCGCCTGCTCGAAGTAAAAACGCAGAAAAAGTCTTTGATAAGTACGATGGAAGTTATAACTGGTCTTTCAATAAACGAAAACTCAAAGTTTGTTGAGCCGTTTCAGCAGGTCGATCTTAGTGTTTATACAAATTTAAGACCCGAATTTGGCGTTTTCGGTCTGATGCAGCAAAAACTGGAAGCAACTAAAAAGCTTACAATTTCGAAAGATATGCCGCGGGTTTATGGTTTTGGAACCGCCGGATACGGCAATCCGGGCTATAATATTTTCAAGGAAGGCTCTGCCTTTTTTTATACCGTTGGCGCTAAAGTAAGCTGGAATTTCTGGAACTGGAGCCAGACAAGCCGCGAAAAGCAGATCATCGACCTGAATACAAAGATCATCGAAAATCAAAAAAACGCTTATGACCTTTCTAACCGGTCGCAGGTACAGCAATACCTTGCCGATATTGTAAAAGCCGAGGAACTTTTGAAAAGCGATGACGCAATAATTGATTTGCGAAAATCCATAACCCTTTCGGCAGCTTCGCAACTCGAAAACGGTACTATCACCGCAACTGATTATATTACCGAACAACTTGCCGAAGAACAGGCTCTTATTACCCGAAACCTTCACAAAATGCAGTTGCTGCAATCGAAAGCGCTGTATAAAGCTGCAACAGGCGGGTTGTAAAAAAAGAAGTAGAATCCTTTTATTGTCAATTAATAGAAATAGCAATAAGAAGTAAACAAATCAATTATGAAAAAATCATATTTTACAAAGTTATTAAGCCGCAATATGCAGTTAATGATTGCATTATTTTGTTTATCATCCTGCAACAACAGCAACAATCTGAGCGATGCCTACGGTAATTTTGAAGCCGTTCAGGTGACTGTATCAGCCGAAAGCGCCGGCAAAATACATTATCTGAAAGTGGACGAAGGATCACTGTTAGATTCGGGAAACATTGTTGCGCTGATTGATACAACGGATTTGTACCTTAAAAAGCTGCAGTTACAATCGCAAAAAAAAGCGGTTTCGGTGAAAAGGATCAGTATTGAGAGCCAGATAGCCGTTCAGCAGCAACAAAAAGCAAATTTGATGATCGAAAAAAACCGTATCAATAGGCTAATAGCCGATAAGGCTGCCACTCAAAAGCAACTTGATGATTTAAACGGGGCACTTGATCTGGTTGATAAACAAATAGTTTCTATTCAAACTCAAAATGCTGGGATTACAGAAGAAATAGAAGTTGCTGAAAGGCAGATTGCACAGCTTAACGAATCGCTTCGCAAATGTTATATCCGCAACCCGGTGACCGGAACGGTATTGAGCAAGTTTGCCGAAGCCGGTGAGATTGCTGCTCCTGGTCGGGCGCTTTACAAAATAGCCGATCTTAGCATGATGGAACTTAAAGTTTACGTTTCGGGCAGGCAGTTGCCGGTTGTAAAATTAGGCCAGCAGGTGGAAGTGCTTATTGACGCTGATGAAAAAAGCAACCGGAAACTGAGTGGAACTATAAGTTGGATTTCACCAAAAGCCGAATTCACACCAAAAATTATTCAAACCAAAGAAGAGCGTGTAAACCTGGTGTATGGTGTAAAAATCAAAGTTCCCAACGATGGAAGCCTAAAAATTTCTATGCCAGCTGAAGTGAATTTTAAAAATTGAATTGCCACGCCACAAATGAATCCTTGAACGCGCAGCATTGAACCCTTGAACGCGCAGCATTTGAACCTTTGAAC
>CAZBZA010000295.1:0-1562 GCA_964495865.1 uncultured Lentimicrobiaceae bacterium | reverse complement strand
ATCCTTGAACGCGCAGCATTGAACCCTTGAACGCGCAGCATTTGAACCTTTGAACGCGCAGCATTGAACCCTTGAACGCGCAGCATTTGAACCCTAAACATATTTTTCTAATCAATTCAATCAATTTAAAACCAAATCTCTAAAAACCATGAAAATCACAATCACTGCAGTATTACTTGTTATTTCGATGGCATTCGCCGCAACGGTTAACGCGCAAAACAAGCCGGATAAAATCGTAGGTTACTACCTAACGTTTGATGATGAAACAGGTGCCGAAAAATCGCAGGTTCAGATTTACAAAGATCCCAACGGTAAATATTACGGAAAAGTTGTGTGGCTTAAAGAACCTCTTGATAAAGCAGGTAAACCCAAAGTTGACGATAAAAACCCGGATGTAAAACTTCAGAAGCGAGCCATTATAGGCTTGGAAATGCTCAAAGGATTTAAATATGATAAATCAAGTGATGAGTGGGTTGAAGGCACAATTTATAATCCGGCAAGCGGCAAAACCTACAACTGCTACATCAATTTCGAATCGGCAAATAAAGTGAAAATCAGGGGATATATCGGTGCTTCCTGGATGGGCCTTGGCAAAACAGCTTACTGGACAAAAGAAGCCGCATTAAGGAAATAGGGTTTAGGATTTGGGGATTGGGGGTTAGGGAATTACCATTGATTGTTCCTTTCCTCCGCTTTTCATATGGTTCCTCAATATATTATTTCCAGATGATCTTGTAACCGGACTTCCAAAAAACACCATCACCAGCCATGCTGTCACCCACATCCATCAAATCAGTTGATATCCGAAAACGTTACGGCGAAAAAACTGCGCTTGATGCTATTTCATTTGATGTAAGAAAAGGTGAATTGTTCGGTTTTATTGGGCCTGACGGCGCCGGGAAAACAAGCTTGTTCCGCATCATAACAACTTTGCTTATTCCGGATAGCGGCATTTTGACAGTGGAAGGACTTGATACGGTGAAGGATTTTTTGAAATTGAGAAAGATCCTGGGATATATGCCCGGTCGGTTTTCGTTGTACCAGGATCTTACGGTTGAGGAAAACCTCCGCTTTTTTGCCGGTATTTTCAAAACCACGCCCGAAGCCAATTACGATCTGGTGAAAGACATTTATAGCCAGATCGAACCTTTCAAAAACCGGAAAGCAAGAGACCTTTCGGGTGGAATGAAACAAAAGCTGGCATTGTCGTGTGCGCTAATCCACAAACCGGAAGTCTTGGTACTAGATGAACCTACCACGGGAGTTGATGCTGTTTCGCGTATCGAATTCTGGGAAATGCTCGACAGGCTAAAGCGAAGCGGAATAACGATTGTAGTCTCAACCCCATACATGGACGAAGCTTCCCGTTGCGACCGCGTGGCGCTGATGCAAAATGGAAAACTTATGACTGTGGATACCCCTGAAGCGATCCGCTTAAATTACGGGAAAGATCTCTGGGCCATTAAAGCGGATGATGTGTATCTTTTACTCCGCGATCTGAGGCAATTTAAAGCCACCAGGAGCGCTTTCCCTTTCGGAGAGCACATTCACCTGTCATTGGC
>CAZBZA010000294.1:2928-4563 GCA_964495865.1 uncultured Lentimicrobiaceae bacterium | reverse complement strand
GCCATCATAAGCGGGAAATCAAAAGCATGAGTCAGGTTAGAACGGTAACCATCATTGTTTTTTTTGTTATCAAGCCAGTAGCTTATCTGTGGCGGATAATTGATCCATGCCTCACCTACTACATTAAAGTTCGGATATTCTTCACGAAGCGCTAACATCCAGTCGGCCATAAATTCTTTGTCAGGATAAGGATAAGTATCCTGGCGTATTCCATCCAGACCGGCAAATTCGACCCACCATATACTATTCTGAATCAAATATTTGGCTACATAGGGATTTTTCTGGTTAAAATCGGCCATAGTAACATCGAACCATCCGTTAGCCATTTTCTTTTCGTCGTATTGCGAGCGATACGGATCGGTGATAACACCTCCGCGGTAATTGGAGCGGGTAAATTCGGGCCATTGGTTTACCCAGTCCTTGGTTGGCAGGTTTTTCATCCAGTACGAATTGGTGCCGAAATGATTAAAAACCATGTCCATAACTACTTTTATGCCCTTTTTATGGGCGGCATCCACCATCTGCCGGTAGTCGTCATTAGTGCCGAAACGCGGGTCAACTTTATATAAATCAGTTATTGCGTAACCGTGATAGGAATAAGCCGGCATATTATTTTCGAGAAAAGGCGTACACCACAGAGCGGTAACACCAAGTTTCGACAGGTAATCGAGATGTTCGGTAATTCCCCTGATATCGCCACCGTGACGACCATTAGGATTGCTGCGGTCGGCCTTTTCGAGCATGCCGGGCATATCGTCGTTATTAGGATCGCCATTGGCAAACCGATCGGGCATAATGAGGTACATCATATCGGCTGTTGTGAAACCAGCTCGTTTAGCCGACCCTGTCAGGCGAGCTTTAAGTTCGTATTTGTAGTTGATCAGAACGGTTTCCTTTTCCATAAAATCAATAGAAACCATTCCCGGTTTGGCGCTGTTGCCGATAACCAGGTCAACAAATAAATAGTCGTCGCCGGTGCTGACAGAGTTTTTAACTTTCACCCCGTTATACTCAATAACAGCTTTGGTTTTGCCAATATCTTTCCCATGGACCATCAGCTGAAGGGTGTTATTTTTCATGCCTGTCCACCAGAAAGGAGGTTCCATATGATCGATTGACACCTGCGCGAAAGCAGTGCGGAAAACTAAAATGCTTATAAAAAGCAGGGAGAAATTTTTCATTGGTTTGAGATTTGGTTTGGCAAAGATATAAGAAAAGAAACCATATAAAATAGATGATTTTGATGCAATCGTTTGCGGGAGAGAAAATTATGGGGAAACAATAAAAACAGTTATTTTTACAAAAAAGATAGTGCTTAGAAAATGAGTATTGCTTTACAATTCTTTGCGTTTTTAATCCAATACAGAAATTAGGGCACAGAATTTGAAAAGTAAAATGTAGCTGATTCATATGGGGAGTATTGCCCTTACTTAAAATTCAACTTTTGTGAACCATGTCGGTATGAACTGGTTTGCATTCAAGGGAAAGTTTGAGTAATTTTGTTGAAAAAGTAACTATGCCAAAGATTTTTGAATACCTGGGAATCTTGATTTTTTTCTACTCTAATGAACATGAGCCAATCCATGTTCACGGCAAATGCGATGGGTGTGAAAGCAAAGCAGAGTTTTATATTGT
>CAZBZA010000294.1:0-2828 GCA_964495865.1 uncultured Lentimicrobiaceae bacterium | reverse complement strand
TTTGTAATATCTAATCAAATATATGAGTAACATTGGGAATCAACTCATGATAGCCGAAGAGAGGGTAATCTCAAAAATATACTTTATCCGGGGATATAAAGTAATGATTGACAGAGATCTGGCTGAATTATATGGTGTTGAAACCAGAGTCTTGAATCAGGCTGTAAGGCGCAATGAAAAACGTTTTCCAGAAGACTTTATGTTCCAAATGTCGAGGGAAGAAATGGCAGATTGGAAATCACAATTTGTGATATCCAACAGCGAAAAAATGGGGTTAAGGAAGCCCCCTTTAGTTTTTACGGAACAGGGAGTAGCAATGTTATCAAGCGTTTTAAACAGTGAGCGAGCAATTATGGTAAATATCCAGATCATAAGGGTATTTACAAAAATGCGTGAATTGCTTTCTTCGCACAAGGAGATATTACAAAAACTTGAAAGGTTCGAAAAGAAAGATATTGAACAGGACGAAAAACTCATACTCATATTTGAATACCTCAGGCAGTTTGAAGAAGCTAAACAACAGGAATCAGAACAAAAAGAACGCACCAGGATTGGGTTTAAACCCAGGCAAAAATAACTGTTAATGTGAATTTAACTACCCGGATTGTGTATAAAAACACTGAAGCACAAATCGGAGTATATAGTCTTCTCCACTTTCATCTGGAGTATCAATTTTGAAGTCTGCTTGTGGCAATAAGGTTAAATACTCTTGTCCTTTATTTAAGATTTTATAAAACGGCATTTACGTTAATTCATCATGAAAATACAGATAACAATTCTTCTCAGCATTGCTTTTTTGACATGTGCCTCAGCGCAGCTGGTTTTATCCCCACTCGAAAAAAACAACTACCAAAAAGTTACCTCCTACGAAGAGTTGACCGATTTTGTAAAGCAACTGGACGAAAAATCGGACCTGCTGAAAGTCGAAACTATTGGCCAATCCGTGCAGGGACGAAACCTGTATGCTATGAAATTTTCTTCATCGGAATTCGGGAAAGATAAATCCAAAATAAAGGTGCTGTTTTTTGCCCAGCAACATGGTAACGAGCAATCGGGAAAAGAAGGAGCCCTGCTGCTGGCACAAGAACTTTTGAAGCCCGAAAACAGGTATCTTTTCGATAAAATCGATTTTGTATTGATCCCGCAGGTTAATCCCGATGGGTCGGAAGCTAACAAAAGGCGCAACGGAAATGACATGGACCTTAACCGTAATCACCTGATACTAACAGAACCGGAAACACAGGCTTTGCATCGTTTTTTCGATGCCTATCTTTTCGAGGTAAGTATGGATGTGCACGAGTATTCGCCTTATGGAGGCGAGTGGGAGAAATACGGTTACCGCAAAAATGCTGATGTAACGCTGGGCGCAACCACCAATCCAAATGTTTCGGACAAAATCAGGGAATTTTCGAATACAGGCGCAGTGCCATATGTTTTGAAATCGTTGAGTATTAACAATTTCAGTTCGTCAGTGTATTGCCCCGGCGGTCCGCCAGAACAGGATTACATCCGTCACAGTACTTTCGATGTAAACGATGGCCGGCAGAGTTTTGGAATTCAAAATACACTTTCGTTTATCCAAGAAGGAATGAACGGGACAGATATGTTCATTGAAAATATAAAACACAGGTCGCAAGGCCAGATGCATGGAATGCGCGCGATGCTCGAATATGTGTATCTTCATAAAAATGAAATTAAAAAAATGGTGGCTTCATCGCGAAAATCACTTATTTCAGGAAAATCGAATCCAAAGGTTTCAATTCAATCTGAGCATGTCAGCAATGGTGAAAAGCTTACGCTTCAGCTTTTTTCATATTCGACGCTAAGGGATACAACTGTAATTGTTTCGGATTACCGTCCTGTTGTAAAATCGGTTTATGACGTAACAAAACCCGCCGGGTACCTGATTCCGAAAGCGAATAAAGAACTAGTGGAATGGGTTGGAAAACATGCGTTTGTTACAGCGGATTTTAAACCCAAAAAAGGTCAGAAAATTGAACAGTACACAATCACTGGTATTGATTCCATCGATTTTGAGAGAGACATAATTGTTGACCCTAATGTTGAAACTACCGAATTTTCAGGCGAAATTACGCCGTCCGGATATTTGTATATCCCAACAAATCAGCTGAAGGGCAACTTTATTGTTTTGGCACTTGAACCAAAATCGATGCTGGGGCTGGTAACCTACAAACAGTATGCTCATTTGCTTAGGGTTGGAGAAGTATTTCCGGTGCTAAGAGTGGCAAAGAAATGATTAATTTACGGTTTACGAATGACGATTTACGAATATTACCGACCCCAATCGTACCTCGTAAGTTGTAAATCGTACCTCAAAAAAAAGAATTTTCTCTTTTCTGATAAAAATTCCCAACCATGCGCATCGACCGAATTGAACTCCGCCACACCAAAATGATCCTGGTAACTCCTTTTGTTACCTCAATGGGGACTGAATATGATGAACAGCACATTATGGTGCGTGTTGATGCCGAAGGCGTAACCGGTTGGGGCGAATGCGTGGCTGAGGAAACCCCGTTCTACTCTTACGAAACGGTGCCGACGGCATGGCATATTCTGAATGATTTCCTTATTCCTTCAATCATCGGAAGAGACATTGCAAGTGTGGAAGAAGCCATTGCCAGCTACTCGAAAGTTCGGGGACATATGATGGCCAAAGCCGGACTGGAAGCAGCCTTATACGATGCTTTCGCAAAATCAAAAGGCATTTCATTATCAAAAATGCTTGGAGGAACGCAGGAAAAAATAAACGTGGGTGTGAGTCTTGGTATCAGCGACACGGTTCCTGATCTGCTTCATGTTATGGAAAA
>CAZBZA010000293.1:0-4585 GCA_964495865.1 uncultured Lentimicrobiaceae bacterium | reverse complement strand
GTTTTACCGGTAGCGAAGGTACTTTCCACGCCACCCAGATGATAGATTACGGAACTAACGTGGTTGGTGGCGTTACTCCAGGGAAAGGTGGTAACGAGCATATTGGCCGTCCTGTTTTTAATACGGTAAAGGAAGCTGTAAAAGCAACCAAAGCTAATGTTTCTTTGATATTTGTGCCGCCGGCATTTGCTGCTGATGCTATAATGGAGGCTGCCGAAGCTGGTATTAAAGTTATTGTTTGTATTACCGAGGGCATTCCAGTTAAGGATATGATGGCTGCTAAGGAATATGTTGATGCCCTCGATTGCCGCCTTGTAGGTCCCAATTGCCCTGGTGTTATTACTCCTGGCGAAGCCAAAGTGGGAATTATGCCTGGGTTTATTCATCAGAAAGGCATAATTGGCATTGTGTCGCGCTCAGGAACCTTAACTTACGAGGCTGTTGATCAGCTTACAAAAGCAGGCCTGGGACAAACTACTGCATTAGGTATTGGCGGTGACCCAATCATTGGAACTACCACCCGCGATGCTATTGAACTCTTTATGGCCGATCCCGAAACTAAAGGTATTGTTATGATTGGCGAAATTGGCGGAAATATGGAAGCTGATGCCGCATATTATGTGCGCGACCACGGAACAAAACCTGTTGTCGGATTTATAGCAGGAGCTACTGCTCCGGCCGGACGCACAATGGGACACGCCGGTGCAATAGTTGGAGGAAAAGCGGATACCGCCGAAGCTAAAAAAGCTATCATGCGCGAGTGTGGAATTACTGTTGTTGATTCGCCGGCCGAAATCGGCGCAGCCATGCTGAAACTTATGAATAAATAAATTCTGTGTATTTCGCCGAAGTTGTTTTAGCGAAAAAACATTCCAGATCGTAGCAAAGCTTAATACGGTACAAATTACTTCTCTGCAATATACACATTGTGAGTAATTTGTACCTTTTTTATTTGCTAAATGCAGCCCCTGGCAAATAAAACTATAGTATTTCTTTCATTTCACACCCCCGTCAATCCGAAACGCACCTTTTACTTTCCAATCTCCACTCTTTCATAAACTCCCATATCCGGTAGTCCATGTTCGAATCTTGATATTCCTTTACGATCGAAAATAATTGCCGGAACAGTATTGTTTATAATCGTAATGGATGCAGCATCAATAGCGTATGATAGGGTATCGAGTTGAAAATCATTGGTATAAGGGTCAATAAACTTTGCCTCTTTATTGCTGATGCAGTTTAAAAAGTTGGAATTATATTCTTCGTAAAATTTCTCGTCCCATTGCACCAGGCATTGTTCAAACTGGAAATTAAAAGTTGTTCCTTCCAACTCATTCAGCGATATTTCGCCCGACTGGTTTCCTGTAATAATACAATTGCCAAAATAAGCCTCAGTCAATTCAGCCGGAATTTTTTTTCCGGTTGTATCAATAGCATAATTGCTGATCGTTAGTGCCGGATATCCTCTACCGTTGAAGTAACGTGCAATAGTACAATTACGGAAATCATAATCACCGCCATTTTCAATCGAAACAACATTTCCGCCACAATTTGTAATTTGACAATTGGTAGCTACCAATCTTGTTTTAATTGCCCTGATTCCATAGTTTATCATATTGTGAATCATGCAATTATGCAGTCTTAGCGGCTCTGATCCATCCATCCCAATACTGTCGGCCTGTATGCCGACTTTGGCATTCGTAATTTCAGCATAAGTAAAACTGATGTTTTTGCTTCCTTCTTCGAGCCATATACCTTCCCACATTCCTGGCTTGTCGAGGTAATAATCTTCGAGCCTGTCACCTGTAAAAGTTACTGGTTTTTCTAACGTTCCCGTAACCTGAAGCGATGCCCCTGAATGAATTTCGAGACTACTGCCTTTATGAAAATATAGTTTTGTGCCTTCAGTAATAATGAGGTTGCAGCCACTTCCGGCGATCAGTTTGCCGTAAATAACATGTGGTTTATCATCAGGAAGTGTAATATCACCTGTTAAAGTAACATCAATATGAAAATAAGCATCTTGTCCCCAGGCAACTAATTTTACATCCTGCATGTTCCCGTTGGTGACGAAAACAATGGAGTCGCTCTCAATTAAAGGAGCGTTTACGTTGTTCGGATCAATAGTAACTTTTACAAATATATATGCACTATCATTGGCTGCAATTTCAAGATCAGTGTATTCCTCGGTTGCAGTACCATCAATATTCAACCGGAAAGGGGATGATTTTCCTCTTGCAAGCGAAATTCGCGAAATATTTATTCTTTCGTTGCCGGGATTTCGGATAACCAACGACCGCATGCTTGAACCAATGGTAGTAAAAACGGTATCAAATACAACAGTGTCAGTACTAAAACCAAGCTTAAAAGCAGGATCAGTGTTTAATTCTTCTTCTTTCATGCATCCCGAAAATACCATTAAGGTAATTGTCACCAAGAAAAATAAAGCCCCTGCGGTTTGTTTAATCGTCATCTTATCACTTTTTTCGGTTACAAAGATAGTTTAATACTATTTTCTTCAGGAGAAACGCTTTTTCAGGCAAATTAATATTTTTTTTCGAAATATATTTTTGTAATTTTAAGCAGGTTTTAAAACAAAGCAAATTATCACAAATATAACTTGGTTCATATGTAAGAATGCTATACCTTTGCAGTCTTTCCTATTCGCCAACCTAATAAGTGCTAAATAGTTGACACACTATGGATTATATAAAATTTGACAAATCGAAACTGGTAAATCTCGAGTATTCGCTTACCCTTGAAATGCTCCGATCCAACAGGGCCGGTTCTTATGCATCTACTACCGTTATCGGATGCAATACCCGTAAATACCATGGATTATTGGTTACGCCTCAGCCCCAGCTTGATGGAGGTATGCATGTGTTGCTTTCGCAACTCGATGAAACTGTGATTCAGCATGATCAGGAATTCAACCTTGCAATTCACAAATACAAAGGCGAGAAATACAATCCAAAAGGCCACAAATACATCACTGATTTTTCCATTGATACTAACCTTATAATTACATACAGGGTTGGAGGTGTGGTAATTACCAAGGAAATGCTGTTCGCGGGCGAAAGCGACAGCCTTATCATTAAATATACGCTTGTTGAAGCGCATTCGCCAACAAAAATGCGATTCAGGCCTTTTATGGCATACCGTAATATACATTCGCTCAGCAAAGCCAATAACGATGTTGAGCGTAAATATGATACTATCCCCAATGGGATTAAAGTACGAATGTATTTGGGCTATCCTCATCTTCATCTTCAGTTTTCGAAGGAGAACGAGTATGTTCATGTTCCCGACTGGTATTTTGATTTTGATTATATGAGGGAGAAGGCACGTGGGTATGATTCTTTAGAAGATCTGTACACTCCCGGTTATTTCGAAATGCCTGTAAAAGTTGGCGAAAGCATCTATTTTATGGCCAGTCTCGAAGCCGAGGATCCTAAAACCTTTGCCCGCATGTACAGCCAGGAGCTGAAGAAAAGGATTGTTCGCAATAGTTACGTGCATTGCCTCGAAAATGCTGCCCAGCAATTTGTTGTGAAACGCGGTAAGAAATTCGAGATTATTGCAGGCTTTCATTTTTTCGGTCGCGTTACTCGCGATACTTTCATTGCCTTGCCTGGGCTTACTCTGATTCAGGGCGATTTTAAGACATTTAAAAATATTCTGGATAACAGTCTCACCGAAATGAGAGGCCCCCTGTTTCCCAATGCCGGAACAGGTAATAAGCTTGAATACAATTCAGTTGATGCTTCACTCTGGTTCTTCTGGACATTGCAGCAATATGTAAAATATAGTGGTGATAAAACGGTGTGGAAACACTATGGTGGATATATGAAGCTGATTTTGAACAGCTTCCGCGAAGGCTCTTCCTATAATATTCATATGCTCGACAACGGTTTGTTATATGCCGGGGTCACCGGTTCGGCAGTTACCTGGATGGATGCCGTAGTGGATGGAAAACCTGTTACTCCTCGCATTGGATTAGCTGTTGAAGTAAACGCACTCTGGTACAACGCTATTCGTTTTGCACTTGAGCTGGCCGAAAAAGCCGGTGATAAAGAATTTGTAAACGAATGGAACCCTGTAGCTGAAAGTATTCCAGAGTCATTTATAACTACATTCTGGTATCAGGAAAAAAATTACCTGTACGATTATGTACATGCCGATTTTCGCGATAAGTCAGTGAGGCCAAACCAGGTTTTTGCTGCATCACTGCCCTATTCGCTTCTTACCGAAGATCAATGCAAAGGTGTTCTCGACAGGGTAAAATCCGAACTTCTTACGCCTCGCGGTTTGCGCACTCTTTCACCCAAAAATCCTGATTATAAGTCCGAATATACAGGAGGTCCCGTACAGCGCGATTTGGCATATCACCAGGGATCAGTTTTTCCCTGGCTCTTCGGGCATTTTGCCGAAGCCTGGCTGAAACTTTACGAGCAAAGCGGCGTGGCTTTCATAACCAAATATTTCCAGGGATTTGAAGAGGTTATGTCGGAGCATGGCATTGGAACGGTATCCGAACTTTACGACGGAGATCCTCCATACAAACCTTCAGGAGCAATTTCACAAG
>CAZBZA010000292.1:0-4589 GCA_964495865.1 uncultured Lentimicrobiaceae bacterium | reverse complement strand
CAATCAGCAACCTACCAGATGAAAACGGTTTTGAAATGCCAGTAAAATAATGAACCGCATAAAAAAAGCCGGAAGTTCCGGCTTTTTTTATGCTTTGTTAATAATGATTCGGTAAGTCACATTTTATTCCGGATCAACACCTGCTTTGGGTTCAAAATCCGGAACATCTTCAATAAATATATACCGTTTATTTTCGTAATCCAGCCGGCAAGGGTAATGCTCCAGCCCGTTTGTGATCAGAAAATATTCAGCTTTTAACAACATATTATACCTGGCAGCCTGATCAAATGCTTTTTCGGTTATTTGCACCCCGGGTGCTTTACATTCGACTAATATGTATGGTTGCGCTTTGCGCGAAAACACAACCAGATCGAAACGTTTCGGTTTCTTATTCAGCATAAGTTGTTTCTCTACCCCAATAATCGAAATCGGGTATCCCTTTACTTGTATAAGGTAAGCGATAAGATGCTGACGTACCCATTCCTCAGGAGTTAGAGTCACATATTTGTGGCGAACCGGATCATAAATCTCCTGCCGGCTATTTAAATTCTGTACTTTGAAATCGAAATGAGGAAAGTTTAAAGGCTGCATTTTATCAACATTTCGGAAAAAACATGAACGAAACAACTGCAAAGATGGCTAAAAAATCTAAATTTGCCTGTAATACTTATTTAAAGTCAATTTGAATAATGAAAACAAAGAAGGAGATAGTAGAAAACTGGTTGCCCCGTTACACCGGCACTGAACTTGGTGAATTTGGCGAATATATATTGCTTGTAAATTTCGGGGCATATCTCGAAACCTTTGCCCGCCTTAACAATGCGGAAATCAGGGGCCGTGAACGCTCTATGCCAAGTGCTACAGCAGGTAATATTACAATGATTAAATTCGGGATGGGTAGTGCCAATGCTGCCACAGTTATGGATTTGCTTGGTGCAATTAATCCAAAAGCATGCCTTTTCCTTGGTAAATGTGGCGGATTGAAACACATCAATGCGTTGGGCGATTACATCCTCCCGATTGCCGCAATAAGAGGTGAAGGTACTTCTGACGATTATTTCCCGCCCGAAATCCCTGCTCTTCCGGCTTTTAACCTGCAAAAAGCAATTTCGACAACCATACGGGATATGGGCCTCGATTACTATACCGGCACCGTTTATACTACCAACCGCAGAGTTTGGGAACATGACGATGAGTTCAAGCAATACCTCCAGAGTACCCGCGCCATGGCTATTGACCTCGAAACTGCTACAATTTTTATAGTAGGGTTTGCCAATTATATTTCGACCGGCGCACTGCTGCTGGTTTCGGATCAACCCATGATTTCGAGTGGAGTTAAGACTGAGCAAAGCGATAAAGTGGTTACCGAAAACTACATGGAAAACCATGTTAAAATAGGAATCGAATCGCTGAAACAACTTATTGAAACCCGCGTTACAGTGAAGCATTTGAAGTTTTAATCCTTATAATCAATTTTACCTGCAACAAGCGCAATGACCTCAACCTATTTTCAGTTAGTAAAGGATCTTCAGAAAAGAGATTTCGCAAACGTGTATCTCTTTTATGGTGAAGAACCTTATTTTATTGATGAACTCACTGATTACCTGACCGAAAATACGCTTACAGATATTGAGAAAGATCTAAACCAGTATGTTTTGTATGGTCGCGACTCATCGGCAGCTATGGTTGTAAATTCGAGCAAGCAATTCCCGATGGCGGGCGACAGGCAGCTTGTAGTTTTGCGCGAAGCCCAGGACATGGATCTTAAAAAGGAGGAAACTCTGGGATTGTTGCTTTCCTATATTAAAAATCCTCAGCCATCGACAGTACTTGTTATTGCGCATAAATACAAAACAATTCCTGCCAAATTACTGAAAGCAGTTTCGGCATCGGACAAAGCGGTTGCCGTTGAGTCGAAACGAAAATACGAAAGTGAACTGCCTGCATGGATTACCGCGCAGGTAAAAAACAACGGGTATTCCATTTCGGATAAAGCAGCTATTATGCTGGTTGAATTTCTGGGCAACAACCTCGAAAAAATCAACAACGAATTAAGCAAACTTTATATCAATCTAACCAGGACCAAGGCGATAACCGAGGAGTCAGTAGAGCAATTTATCGGGATAAGCAAGGACTATAATATCTTTGAATTTCAGAAAGCGTTAGCTAAAAAAAATATCACGGTAGCCAATAAAATTGCCAATCATTTTGCAATTAATCCGGGCGAAAACTCAATTTTCAAAACCATACCTATGCTGTTCAACTTTTTCAGTAAGGTATTGATCATCCATTCATTACCCGATAAGTCGGAATCAGCTATCATTAGCAAAGCAAAAATATCACCTTATAACAAGCAGGATTATATTGACGCCTACCGCAATTATAATGCAAAAAAAGTTATGGATATTATTGGCTGGCTGCGCGAATGCAATACACGCGCCTTAGGTATCGACAATTACTCTGTCGACCAGGGAGAGCTGCTTAAAGAGCTGGTTTTTAAAATTTTGCATTAGGAAGGGGTATTCGGGTTATGAAGAGTTTCGGGTTTAGCTTCGCTGAGCTCGATGCTCTCGGTTGAAGAGTTTCGGGTTTTGGATTATAGAATTTGTTATTTGTGATTTTTTTAACCACAAAGGCACTGAGAGCACTAAGAAGCACTAAGATGTTATGTTGGAATTGTGATTTGTGATTTTTTTAACCACTAAGGCACTAAGAGCACTAAGAGACACTAAGTATTTATGTTGGAATTGTTATTTGTGAATTGGCCTTGGATCTTGGAATTTGGTTTTTGGTTTTTGGAATTTCCTCCTAAGGTTTTTCATACATTTCCTCTATTAACTTTCCGTATTTCCCAACCAGGTATTTACGGCGGAGTTTAAGGGTGGGTGATAATTCTCCGGAATCGGTGCTCCAGTGGTCAGTAATTATTTCCCACTTTTTTATCTGTTCATGGCGGCCGAAGTGCTGGTTAATCTCATATATTTCCTCTTCAATCCGGTGAATCACCCTCGAATGCCTGATAATATCATCATCAGAACCATAAGGAATATCTTTTACCCTGCACCAGCCTTTGAGGTAATCGAATGAAGGGATAATAATGGCAGCAGGGTGTTTACGGTTTTCACCTATCACAAGGATGTGTTCAATAAACGCTGATTCTTTGAAACGGTTTTCCAGCACCTGAGGGGCAACATATTTGCCACCTGATGTTTTAAACATTTCCTTTTTCCGGTCAGTTATCTGCAGATATTTTTCGTCAACCATATGGCCAATATCGCCGGTATGAAACCATCCTTCGGAATCGATAACTTCGGCAGTTCGGTCAGGGCGGTTGTAATATCCCATCATCACATTGGGCCCGCGGACCAGTATTTCTCCATCAGGAGCAAATTTAAGTTCAACTCCTGGTAGCACTGGACCGACAGTTCCGGTGCGGGCACCGCCTTTCAGAAAATTGCTGACAGCAATAACCGGGGATGTTTCGGTAAGGCCATATCCTTCCATAAGTTTAAACCCTGCAGCCCAGAAAATACGTGCAATCCGCGGATTGAGGCTTGCCCCGCCCGATACGATTGAAATCAGGTTGCCACCCAGAGCTTCGTGCCATTTTTTGAACACCAGCTTGCGGTAAACTGCCAATTTAAACTTGTACAAAATCGAAAACTCCTGATCGGGTTCATAAAGCTGCCCGACAGCAATAGCTCTGTAAAAAAGGGCTCGTTTAATGCCTTGTAAATCGCGTCCTTTCGCCATTATGGCATCGAAAAGTTTCTCTAATATCCTTGGAACAGCACAAAAAATTTCAGGTTTGGCTTCGGCGAGTTCTTCTTTAATTTTATCAAACCCATCAATATACCAGATAGCAGTGCCGCAATTCTGATAAGTATAGTTGAGAATTCTTTCGTAAATATGGCATAACGGCAATACACTTGCGGCCCTTTGTGCAGGCTGCTGTTTTAAAATTGCAGTCAGCGCAGTAAAATTACTCACCAGGTTGGCATGCGATAGCATAACTCCTTTGGGGCGGCCTGTTGTTCCTGAAGTATAAATGATCGAAAAAAGATCATCGGTATTGATGCTGTTCGCCATTTCCAGAACTTTTTCCGACGGATAAAACGAATGATACTTTTGCAAGAGGTCATCCATGCAGATGGTTCCGGCAGTTTTATCAATGGAAACAATTAATTTCAGTGTAGGAATGTCACCAAGAATACCGGAAATTCTGTCGAGGGTAACAGCATCATTCACAACAAGGCCTGTAATAGCGGCATCGTTAAAAATAAACTGAATCTGCGAAGGGCTTATAGTAGGATACACCGGAACCTGAACCGCACCGGCCAGGCAAATAGCCATATCGAAGAAATTCCATTCGGGGCGGTTATTAATTATAGTTGCAACTCTTTCGCCTTTTTGAATTCCTGATTCGATAAGGGCGTGAGCGAGAACATAACTATTTCGGTGGTAGGTAGCCTGGTCAACTTCAAGAACCTGCCCGTTTTTCTTTCCGAACAATACCGCCTCATCAGCTTTATAATGCTGTTGTGATACTTCAAGCAGATCGAAAATGCGGGTCACTCCGTTCATCGGTC
>CAZBZA010000291.1:0-4597 GCA_964495865.1 uncultured Lentimicrobiaceae bacterium | reverse complement strand
TGAAAAATCATATATCAAAATTTGTTTCCAGCACATCAAAATAATATGTAGCCAATAAATATTTTTAAAATATTTTCATTTCCTTTGTAACTTTATACCCCTCTTAAACGTAATACCTTCGAAAAGTACAAAACCGAAAGCCCAAACAATGACCACAAGCGAGTACAATTCGTGCGCTGACCTTTACTCCGATGGAGTGTATCGTTTTATCCTCAAGAATATTAAGGATAGAGATACCGCCCAGGATATTGTGCAGGAATCGTATGTGAGAATGTGGGAAAGGGTAAAAGAAATTTCGTACGACAAAGCCCGCGCTTACCTTTTTACAACGGCCTATCACACCATGATCGACCATATACGTAAAAACCAGCGCCTTAGCTCAATCGACGATAACTACAGCGAAGTACTTGACGAAAAGCCGGGCACTTATAACGACCTGAAAGAAGTTATAAACGAGGCTGTTGCCAAACTTCCTGAAATTCAACGATCGGTTGTTATGCTCCGCGACTACGAAGGATACTCCTACGAAGAAATCGGCGACATACTGAAACTCAGCGAATCGCAGGTAAAAGTGTATATTTTCAGGGCCCGCACTTTCCTGAAACAGTATATCGGAAGCCTCGACCTGGTGCTCTAGAAAAACAGAATTCAAATACTAAGTAAAATGAAAATCAACAGGGATAATTACGAAGCGTATTTCCTCGACTATCACGAAGGGCAACTGAGCCCCGAGATGGAGAAGGAAGTATTGATGTTCGTTGAAATGAATCCCGACCTTCTTGGTATTTTCGAGGGTTTTCAAGCTATTGCTCTTGTAGCTGATACTGACGTTGTATTTGAGAATAAGTCACTTTTAAAAAAAAACCAGGTATTCGCTACTTCACAAATTAACGATTCAAATTATGAGGAATTCCTGATTGGTGAAACCGAAGGTCTGCTTGATACAAACCAGCTTTCGGCACTTGATGAATTTATCAGCATCAATCCACAGTTTGAAAACGATCGCCGTTTGTTCGGTCTGGCTCATTTGACGACAGATAATGACGTGGTTTTCGAAGCTAAAGAATTACTGAAACAGAAAGCGATTCCGGTTGGTGCGATTACAGCCGATACTTACGAAACTTTCTTTGCCCGCGAACTCGAAGGCGATCTGAACACGGATGAAAAAACTCAGCTTACCGGATTTATGGAATACAATCCGCAGCTCGAAAAGGAACGCCGTTTGTACAAACACACAATCCTTGCTACTGATAATGAAATCGTCTTCGAAAACAAAAATCAGTTAAAACAGTCAGTTACTCCTGTTCGCCGGATTGTTTATTATGCGCTTTCGGCAGCCGCTTCACTTGCGCTTATCATGAGTGTTTACTTCCTGCTCGACAGGAACAATATCCCCCAAAATATTGCACAACAGGGCAACAAAATAAATGCGACAGAACAAACAGTTACGCCTCCTGAAACTAAGGTTCCTGATAATCAGGTTGCCTTAACTGACAGTAAACCCGAAGTTCATACTTCAACTTCCGAGCAGTCGTCCGACTATACTGAGACTAACCGGCAAACAGGCAGCAATAAGGTTGTTCCTGTTAATAGCAATGCAATAAATACGGAAATTGCTGCAACCTTCCGCCAAAGTGTTGAGCCTTTGCAGGCAAAGTCAGCCCACAAAGTAAGTACCCGGCAGTATGTCGATCCTCAGTTTACATTTATCCGTACAAGCCAGATGTATATGAATGATAATCTGGAGTTCTATTACAACCTTAAACTTGCCGAGCAAATAGCATATGCCGAGCTCAATACAAAGGATAAGAACCCGGCTAAAACCATTATGAATGCTGCTACCGGCAAAGCCGAAGATTTATTCGCAATGAACAGGAATACTCCCGATCGTGAAGAAAAAAAGAATGTTTCGCTTTGGACATTTGCCGAACTTGGAGTACAAACCTACAACACATTTACATCAAGGGATGTTGAACTTAAGCTGCGCAAGGATGAAGAAGGTAAAGTTATTTCTTATGGATTGGAAGGCAGCAGTATAGATTTTGAGAAACAAGTTAAAGAATAGCATGAAATGAATTGAAATACTTTAAATCCGGGAATCCCCCGGATTTTTTTTGTTATACACAGATAACATTCAGGAGTTGTTGAAAATTGTATATCATCAACAAAATCAACAACAAACAGCTGAATTCTTAATACCTTCATGGATATTGCATAGCATAAGCAGAGGTCGTTTCATATATCCCGGTGCGCTGCACCTTTCGAATTGTTCTTCTATGTTCCTACAAATATTGCGGTGCGCTGTACCTTTATTTCCTGGTGAAAAAGAATTTATGATAAAGCCACAGAGTGTCGCAGTATTTGTAGTCAGGCGAAAGAGAGTATAATTTAAGGTGCAGCGCACCGGAATATAAAACCAATCTTTATTCAGGTTAAGCTTTTAAGCAGAGCCTGTTTATACCATAACAGACTGTAATTCAATAGCTGCAAAAAAATAAATCACTTACATACAAATTCTTTTTACAGAAAATTAACATTTTTTACATTACGCTGTAACATTTCATATCCATACTCCGTCTAGCATCAGGAAATCAATAAAACAAACCACATAATATCAAAATTATGAAAACTCTGAAATTAGCTCTTGCAGGAATGATGCTCCTTACACTCACCTACTCAAGTGTTAAAGCTCAAACAAAAGGAAACGGCAATGTAACAAGCCAGGAACGCCAGGTTTCGTCCTTTGATGCTATAAAAGTGGGCTGTGCCATACATTTATTCCTTTCGCAGGGCGATAAGCAAAATGTAAAAGTCGAGACCGACGAAAACCTCCAGGATCGTATTACAGCTAAAGTTACTAACGGAACTTTACACCTGAACTGCGAAAACATCAAAGATCCGACTAAAATGAATGTATATGTAACCGCCGTTAGCCTTAATAGCCTGGATGTAAGCGGTGCAGCTAAAGTAACAGGCGAAACATCTATTAAAAGCCCTGAAACTTTCGGGCTCTATACTTCAGGAGCTGCAAAAACGAACCTCACTATCGAAACAGGGACCTTTACCAACGAAACAAGCGGGGCTGCCAGTAACACACTCTCACTTACTGCTAAAGACGCAACAACCGAAGTAAGCGGCGCCGGAAACCTTACTCTCAAAGGATCGGCCGAAAGGCACGAAACCGAAGTATCGGGTGCCGGTAATCTGAAAGCAATTGAATTTGTAACCAATTACACCGATGCGGAAGTATCAGGTGCGGGAAATGCGAAAATAATGGCCCGTCAACAACTCAAAGCCGACCTTTCGGGAGCTGGTAACCTATCCTACTTTGATAAGGATAACATTAAAAAAATATCAAAACAGGGTGAATACCAGATCACTTTCGACGGTATGGATAATGTGAAAAGCGTAATCATCGAAGAAAATGAAGATGTTGATACCGATAATGATGTATCTGTTGATATTAACGAAGGTGTATGGAATGTTTATGAAGACGACGATTCGGTTACGGTAATCCTGAATGATAAAAAAATTATTATCGTAACCGATGATTCAGTTAGAATAAATATTGGTCAGCGCGATTATGTGATCAGTGATGATGGCGTGAAAATTAAAAAACACGATAAAAAGCCAAAATTTAATGGTCACTGGGCTGGTTTCGGATTAAGTGTAAACGGACTTTTAAACGAGGATCATGTAATTGATTATCCTGCAGGCGCGCCATACCTCGATATTAATTACAATAAATCAACCGGGGTAAGTCTTAATTTCTTCGAACAGAATGTTAACCTGTATAATCAAAAATTGGGACTGGTTACAGGATTGGGAGTTACCTGGAACAACTATCGCTTTGCCGATAATGTGATACTTACCGATGACGGAAAACTCGACGGCTATTTTTCGGAAGAACCCGGATACAGCTATCAGAAAAGTAAGCTTATGCTGGCCTCGCTGAGGATACCACTTTTGCTGGAATACCAGACCAACAGTAAAATGAAAGCGAACAGTTTTCATGTAGGCGCAGGAGCCGTGGGATCGGTACGCATGTGGTCGCATACCAAAAACGAGATAAACGATTCGAAAACCAAAAACAAAGGTGATTTCTACATCAATCCATTCATAATAAACGGGATGGCAACCATAGGCTGGGGATTTATTAACCTTTACGGGACATATTCTTTCAGCGAAATGTTCCGTCAGGATAAAGGACCTGTTGCATACCCGTTTGAAGTTGGAATCACACTTATTGGATTCTAAACCTATCCGATTATGTGAAACTTATACTCTCTAAAAGCACTTTTTATATCATAATGTTATTATTTGTAAATGGTTAGTTGCTGGACTGCCCTCCGAAAAAGGGCAGTTTTTTTTTTACAGCCAAAGCATTAACTTTGCCCGTTAGAAAGTAAGGATTTGGGGGTTAGGGGTTGGGGAATAGGGGTTTCAGATACTGCTAAAGTTTAAGTCCTTACTGATTCGGGCAAATAAAAAGAAGAAAGTATATCTGAAAGAGATTTAAAATTATCAGAAAAAATTACAACAAATACATAAACTGAAATACCAAAACATATGTCGGGACATAATAAATGGTCGACCA
>CAZBZA010000290.1:0-4616 GCA_964495865.1 uncultured Lentimicrobiaceae bacterium | reverse complement strand
CTACATGGAACTTATTCCAACTGAAATCCCTGAAGTAATAATTATCAAACCTGATGTGTTCGGCGACGACCGAGGATATTTTTTTGAATCGTTTCACGAAGAAAAATTTGCTCAATTAGGCATCAAAGGTCCTTTCGTGCAGGACAATGAATCAAGCTCTCAAAAAGATGTCCTACGCGGACTTCATTTTCAGCGTGAGCCTTTCGCTCAGGGAAAACTGGTTAGGGTTATACGAGGCGCGGTTCTGGATATTGCTGTTGATATCAGGCGCAGTTCACCCACATTCGGCAAATGGGTTTCGATGAAACTTACAGGCGAAAACAAATGGATTTGCTGGATTCCGGCAGGGTTTGCACATGGTTTTGTTACACTCGAAGATGATACTGTTTTTACATACAAATGCACCGCAACATACAACAAGGCCTCCGAAGGAAGCGTACGATGGAATGATCCGGAACTAAATATCAACTGGGGAATAACTTCTCCTTTATTGTCAGAAAAAGATATTCTGGCACCATTATTGAAAGATGCTATCTTATTCTGAACACATTAGCATCAAAAAACACCCGGAGTTTACATAACTCCTTTTATAAATTTAAACTGAATTAATGAGTAAACGAATCATATTTATTATTGCACTTCTGGCTTTTGCAGCTTTCGAAGGGTTTTATTATACAAAAAACCTTAAAAGGACGGCTGGGGATATCGATTACCAGAAAGCTTTCCGCCACAGCAATAAAATTTTCTCCCTCGTGCTGCCCGACAAAGCGGAATTTGCAGGAGAAGAAGCGCCACTCGGACTTTATTACGTGCGCGAAGGCCTCGATCGCGAATTGATGGTAAATACTTACTGGCATTCGTCAACGATGCTGATGCTCAAAAAATCGAACAGGTATTTTCACATTATCGAACCGATATTAAAAAAGCATGGAATTCCTAATGATTTCAAATACCTGGCACTGATCGAAAGCGGCCTGAGCAATGTAAAATCACCAGCCGGTGCAGCAGGATTCTGGCAAATTATTCCCGGGACAGGAAAACATTTCGGTCTCGAAATTTCCGATCAGGTTGATGAAAGGTATCATCTGGAAAAAGCTACCGAAGCCGCCTGTAAATTATTGCGCGGATCGTACAATAAATATGGCAGCTGGACCCTGGCGGCTGCGGCATACAATGTTGGTGAAGGACGCATCTCGAAAGAACTTGAAAAACAAAATGCAGGCAGCTATTACGATTTATACCTGCCCGAAGAAACCATGCGTTACATTTTCCGCATTATTGCATTGAAATTATTGTACGAACACCCAACCGAATATGGCTATTATATCCGTAAAAAAGATCTGTATCCACCTATCCCCACATACAATGTAACTATCGATTCGAGCATTAATAACCTGCAGGTATTTGCCAAAACCATGAATATCAATTATCGCCTGTTAAAGGAATTTAATCCCTGGTTGCGGTCGGATAAACTTACAAATACCTCCAGGAAAAAGTATGTTTTCACCTTTCCTGAAAAAGGATTCGAAGATTTCGACAAATTACTGAGTGAAATTGACAATGCTGAACAGATTTTTAACGACACCATTACTTCAGGTTCATTGCCAAAATAAATTAACTGATTTTTTACCGGCAAAAACCACCTACTAATTACTATGAATCAGGGCAGCATCAACGTAGTACTTTCTGACGAACAGGAAACCGCCAAACAAGAATTTCTTGAGGTTTACGGTGCCCGGGTTCATAACCTGAAAAATATTGACGTCATAATTCCGCGCGATAAACTGGTTGTTATTACCGGTTTAAGCGGAAGTGGAAAATCGTCACTTGCTTTCGATACCATTTATGCCGAAGGTCAACGGCGTTACATGGAAACATTTTCGGCTTATGCAAGGCAGTTTATGGGCGATATCGAGCGTCCGGATGTGGATAAAATCACTGGCCTGAGCCCGGTTATTTCCATCGAACAGAAAACTACCAACCGCAATCCACGTTCAACGGTTGGCACTATCACAGAGATTTATGATTTCCTCCGCTTGCTTTTTGCCCGTGCCGGCGAAGCATATAGCTTTGTTTCGGGTCAGAAAATGGTTCGTTATACGGATAGCCAGATCATTGACCTTTTGCTGAAAAACTATTCCGAAAAAACTATTTATATACTGGCACCGCTTGTACGCGGACGAAAAGGACATTACCGCGAACTTTTTGAACAGATACGCAAACAAGGTTTTCTGAAAGTGCGTGTGGATGGCGAAGTGAGTGAAATAAGTTTCGGAATGCAGGTTGACAGGTATAAAATCCACGACATCGAGGCGGTTATTGATACCATCAAAATGAATGAAAAGTCGCTTACACGACTCACGGCTTCCGTTCAAACTGCTTTACGACAGGGCAAAGGCGCATTGATGGCGATGGAAACATCAGCAAAGGATGCCAGGTTTTACAGCCGCCTTTTAATGGATCCTGAAACCGGAATAGCTTACGACGAACCAGAACCGAATTCGTTTTCGTACAATTCGCCATACGGATATTGTCCGCGTTGCAAAGGACTTGGCTATATTTCGGAAATCGACCTCACCAAAGTAATCCCCGATGCTACAAAAAGCATCAAAAAAGGGGGTATCGCACCTGTCGGCGAATATAAACCAACCTGGATTTTCAGGCAACTCGAAGCCATTGCACACAAATATCATTTTACGCTCGACACGCCATTATCCGATATTCCTGATGCAGCCATCGAAACAATTCTTTATGGCTCCGAAGAAGTGATTAAGGTTAAAAATGAATATTTGGGTGTTACATCTTCGTATTCGCTCAATTTCGAAGGAATAGTTCAGCATATATTAAATCAGAACGAAGCCGGAAATCCGGAAGGACTGAAACGCTGGGCCGAAGGCTTTATGAATTCGATTGAATGCCCTGATTGCCTTGGAACCCGCTTAAAAAAGGAAGCGCTTTTCTATAAAATCAACGACAAAAATATTGCTGAGCTTTCGCAGATGGACCTAATCAATCTGGCCGAATGGTTCAATACGCTGGAAGAACACCTCGAAGAACGTCAAAAACTTATTGCTCATGAAATAATCAGGGAGATACAGAGCCGCCTTACGTTTCTATTGAATGTCGGGCTCGATTATCTTTCGCTTAACCGCTCCTCAGGAAGTCTGTCGGGTGGCGAATCGCAACGCATCAGGCTGGCAACGCAAATAGGCTCGCAACTGGTTGGGGTGCTTTACATCCTCGACGAACCCAGTATCGGGCTTCACCAGCGCGATAACCACCGGCTTATCAATTCGCTGAAAAATCTTCGCGATACCGGAAACTCAGTAATTGTTGTTGAACACGATCAGGATATGATTATGGCTGCCGATCATGTAATTGATATGGGGCCGGGAGCCGGAACCCATGGCGGACATGTGGTTGGGCAAGGCTCACCTTCGTCGTTGCACGATTGCAACAGCATCACCTGCCAGTACCTTTCGGGAAGGAAAAGCATTGCACTGCCAAAGAAAAGGCGGAAATCGAACGGACAAATTCTTTCGCTCACAGGAGCTACAGGCAACAACCTGAAAAATGTCGATCTGAAACTTCCTCTTGGCATTTTTACCTGTATCACAGGCGTTTCCGGAAGCGGAAAATCGAGCCTGATCAACGAAACATTATATCCGATCCTGAGCAAATATTTCTACCGTTCCGAAAAGAAACCACTCCCCTATCACAGCATTGACGGGCTGCAACTTATTGATAAAGTCATAGAAATTGACCAATCGCCAATCGGAAGAACACCACGCTCGAACCCGGCAACTTATACTGGTGTTTTTGATGAAATACGCAAGCTGTTTTCGGCTTTGCCCGAATCAAAAATACGAGGCTATAAACCAGGGCGGTTTTCCTTTAATGTTAAAGGAGGCCGTTGTGAAACCTGCCAGGGCGCAGGCATAAGGGTAATTGAAATGAACTTTTTACCCGATGTACATGTGCCTTGCGAAGTATGCGAAGGCAAACGTTACAACCGCGAAACGCTTGAAGTACGTTACAAAGGCAAATCAATAACCGATGTGCTGAATATGACCATCGAAATTGCTGTTGAGTTTTTTGCAAATATCCCATCGATATTACAAAAAATCAGTACTTTGAATCAGGTTGGACTGGGGTACATAACATTAGGGCAACAATCAACAACCTTATCGGGTGGTGAAGCACAGCGGGTAAAATTAGCCACGGAACTCTCGAAACGCGATACCGGCCGAACTCTTTATATATTAGATGAGCCTACAACAGGGCTTCATTTTGAAGATGTAAATATTCTCCTTGGTGTACTCAACAAACTGGTTGACAGAGGAAATACTGTGCTGGTAATTGAGCATAACCTCGAAGTGATAAAAGTTGCCGATTATATTATCGATCTTGGACCTGAAGGTGGACAACGCGGTGGTTACATAATTGCCGAGGGCACACCGGAACAACTGATTAAAAACAAAGACAGTTTTACGGCTCAGTATTTAAAAGAAGTCTTAGACCTGTCAGCGTCTGCAAGCTAGACCTGTAAGCGTCTGCAAGCTAGACCTGTCAGCGTCTGCGAGACCTGTCAGCGTCTGCAAGACCTGACAGCGTCT
>CAZBZA010000289.1:0-4635 GCA_964495865.1 uncultured Lentimicrobiaceae bacterium | reverse complement strand
AACCATTGTAGGCAGCAACGATACTACAATTTATCAGGGAAATCCTGCTGTACTGAATGCACAGTTAACAGGTGGGAGCTATGGAACATCCAATTATACTTTTGAACAATATCCCTATTCCCCTGAATCTTATGTAGGTGGGACTCAGATTCAATTCCAATTTGTTGATGATGATGTGAAAGGACCTTTTCCTATTGGGTTTGATTTTTGTTTTTTTAATAATACGTACAATCAATTTTGGGTAGGTACTAACGGGTGGATTGGCTTTCAGTCAAACACTCCAAATTTTAACATAACAACTATCCCGAGCACCTCACCAAATACTCCCAAAAACTGTATTATGGCACCATGGCAAGACTGGGTGCCTATGGCCGGCCCCAACAGTGTCGTATATTATTATGTAACAGGAACAGCTCCAAACAGAAAATTAGTTGTATATTGGAGTGAGTGTTTAATGGCAGGTTGTCATTTTGGAACACCTCCCTTACCAAAAGGGAAATTTCAAATTGTAATTAATGAACAAAGCAGTATTATAGAAAATCACCTGACAAATAAACCATATTGCTCATCTCAGGGAAATAAAGCCACTCAAGGCGTTCATAATGCAGATGGAACAATTGCTTTTACAGCTCCTGGGCGAAACTGTACTGACTGGGTAACTTCAAATGAAAGTACGCGATTTGTTCCGAGTGGAATGGTATGGTATACCGGAGGATATCCCGGTGGAACAATTGCCGGATATGGCCCTACTTTAAATGTAACGCCTTTAGTTACAACAACCTATACTGTAGTTGCTGAGACTTGTTCAGGTGTAACTCCCATTACAAAAAATATTACGGTGACTGTGTTGTCACCAACCACTCCAACCATCATCGGAAGCAACGATACTACAATTTGTCAGGGAAACCCTGCAGAATTACATGCACAGTTAATTAATGGTAATTACGGAACTTCCAGCTATACTTTCGAGCAGTATTCCTATTCTCCTGAACCATTTGCAGGAGGAACTCAGATCCCGTTCCTTATCGGAGATGATTGGGTTGAAGGGCCAATCAATATTGGATTCGATTTCTGTTTCTTTAACCAAACATATAATCAGTTCTGGGTTTCCACAAATGGCTGGGTTGGGTTTCAGAGTAGTCCATACACATTTTTAGCTGTTCCAATTCCTGATGCTCAGGCATCTACGCCCAAAAACTGTATAATGGCACCCTGGCAAGATTGGTATGTGGGATCCGGTACGAGTAGTACCGTGTTTTACTATGTAAGCGGAACTGCACCCAATCGAAAACTTGTTATATATTGGAATAACTCAATAATGTTTGGTTGCCCGGATATAGTTGGGAAATTTCAAATAGTATTAAATGAACAAAGTAGTATTATTGAAAATCATATTGATCAAAAACCTTATTGCATTTATGAGGGAAACCTAGCCACTCAAGGAGTACATAATAGTACCGGAACTGTGGCGTTTACAGCAACAGGTCGAAACTGCACCAACTGGACAGCATCCAATGAAAGCACCAGGTTTGTTCCTAGTGGCATGGTTTGGTACACAGGTGGATATCCTGGAGGTACTATTGTTGGTTATGGTCCAACCTTAAATGTAAGTCCGGCAGTTACAACTACCTATACAGTAGTTGCCGAAACTTGCGGAGGTGGTAGTCCTGTCACAAAAAACATTACAGTTTCAATATTACAAGCTCCTACTGCAAATGCAGGAGATGATATAATACTTTGTTCAACCGGAAACAATGTTTCACTAAATGCAACTGTATCCAATGCCGGATCAATACTCTGGACTACCTCCGGTACCGGAATGTTTTCAGATGCAACAATTGAAGATCCTACCTACACTCCTTCAGCCGGCGACATTATTTCAGGTAACGTGGTACTTACATTGCTTGTAACTCCTGGAGCATCCTGTGGGGGGAACTCAGTTAGCGACAATCTGAGTTTATCGTATGCGCCTACACCAGTTGCGAATGCAGGAGTTGATGGGGAAGTCTGCTCAAATAGCAATTATCAGTTAAATGCTATTGCAACAGGTTCAGGAGCAATGATATGGAGTACAACCGGCAACGGTGTATTTAGTAATACTTCAATCGTAAATCCAGCCTATACACCTGGAAATATTGATATTACAAACGGAGGAGTGAATCTTATCCTGACATCCTATGGTTCAGGATCATGTACTGGGATTTCGGATACTGATACAATCCATCTAAATGTTATTCATTCCCCGGTTGCAAATGCAGGTTCTGATCAGTCGGTCTGTGAGGGAAGTACAGTTCCGTTATCCGGGGCAACAGCGCAGAATTTCCAAACTTTATTATGGAATACTTCAGGTTCCGGAACATTTAGTGATGCTACAATTCTTCAACCAATTTATTCGCCTGGTGCTTCTGATATCATGGCTGGGATTGTGACACTTACCCTGAATGTAAATCCTGAGCTTCCTTGTTTATCGACTTCAGATGAAATTATTATAAATATAACGCAAGTACCAACAATCAATCTGATTCTTGCATCCGATACTATTTGCGCTTCAGATAGCTATACCTTGAACGCTTTTGCTACAAGTTATTCTTCCCTGCTTTGGTCTACATCCGGAACCGGAAGTTTCAATTCGAACAATATACTACAACCTGTTTATACACCAAGTCCAGCTGATATTGCTGCCGGAGGAGTTAATTTAACTCTTACTGCAAATGGTATTGGTAATTGCTTACCTGCAACTGACATTCTTTCCCTGGTACTAAACCCAGTTCCAGTTTTAAATTCAGGAGGTATTGTTGATGCTATCTGCCAGGGCAATAACTTTCTGATTTCCGGTGCCTCCGCTCAGAATTACAGTACTATTTTATGGTCTGAGGATGGTTCAGGAACTCTGACAAATTCAAATTCACTAACCCCGGTTTATGTTCCTTTGTTAAATGAAACAGGAAGTGTAAATTTAACGATGACAGTTCAAGGAACGAATAAATGTTCCACTGTAACATCCATGAGTTCCCGGGTACTAAACATAAACCCATTGCCGGTTGTGAATGCAGGGGGTGATGAGGGCATTTGCGAAACAAGTTCTTTGGCGTTAAATGGTATTCAGCAACATACTTCAACCCTGCTTTGGTCAACATCCGGAGATGGATCGTTTTCGGATCCTGGTCTGCTTTCCTGCATATATACTCCTGGCACTAATGACATTTCATCTGGTACAGTCCTGTTAACACTCACCGGAAACGGGAGTGGAGCATGTTCTGCAAGTATTGAAACCGATCAACTTGCTCTATCTGTTAATCATATGCCCGTAATCGATGCTGGTCCTGACGGGGCATTTTGTGTTGATTCACCAATTGCACTTATCAATACTTCAGCATCCAATTATTCTGCTCTCCAGTGGACAACAAATGGAGATGGTCTGTTTAATAATAATAGTATTTTATCACCTGCTTATTCACCAGGAAACATTGATTTTAATAACGGCACAGTAACATTAACATTAAAAGCTTTTGGCCAACTATCTTGTGCAACCCAAAGTATAAGTGATTCACGGGTTTTAAGTGTTTCAGCTTATCCTCAGGTGAATTCAGGTCCTGATGATTATATTTGTTCAAATATCACACAATACCAGCTTTCTGGTTCGGGAAATAATTTCGATGCCGGCAATATACTGTGGACTTTTACAGGTGGCGACGGTTTTCTGAGTAATCCCAACAGTTTGAATCCTGTTTATTATGCCGGACCTGTTGATTTAAATACAATTAACAGAGTAATAACTTTTACACTTACCTTGCAAGGTACCGCAAATTGCAGTAGTGTTTTTGTAAATGATGAGATTACACTAATCATAGATCCGATTCCTATCAGCAATGCCGGACCTGATGATGAAGTTTGTGGTCAGCGAGCTTATCAATTGTCGGCGAGCGGGCAATATCAGTCTTCTATGACCTGGTCAACTTCTGGTGATGGGGTTTTCAGTAATACCAATATATTTACACCTACCTACACCCCCGGGGCAGGCGATGTTGGAAATGTTGTAATATTAACTCTACATCTGCTGGGATGTAAGAATTTACCCGGAGATGATTTTATGTGGCTGAATGTTCATCCCGATCCTACTGCAACGATAAGTAGCGCTGCCGGCATTTGTGAAGGAACATTAACCACTATCAGCATTGCACTCACCGGCACACAACCCTGGAGCGTGACTTATACGGATGGCATAACTCCGGTAACAGTCAACAACATTCTCACAAGTCCATACACATTTAGCGTAAGTCCTGTTATTTCCACCACCTGGTCGTTAACAGCTGGAAATGATGCATTTTGCACAATGCCCGCCGATTCCATGCACGGACTAGCCGCGGTTTCGGTATTTTCTCTGCCTGATCTGTTTGTTGTAACCGGATCAAACGGCGGATATTATTGCGAAGGAGATACCGGTGTATTAATCGGACTCAACAATTCGGAAGTGGGAATGAATTACACGCTTCTGCGAAACGGTCTTTCAACCGGGCAAACAATAGCAGGTAGCGGTTCAGCAATCACTTTCGGCGTATTTTCAACTCCTGGGCAATACTCCGTCCAGGGACAAAATCCTGCTGCCAACTGCCTGGCCATGATGCGCGACACCAT
>CAZBZA010000288.1:0-4655 GCA_964495865.1 uncultured Lentimicrobiaceae bacterium | reverse complement strand
AAAAATAATGAAAAATGGAGGTCGAAGGGAACTAAGATGATATTTTAATTGGGTGCTTGTAAATTATATTTTATTCTTGTAGGTTTGACAGATGAATTGTAAATGGAATTGCGGATTTTAATCACTTCTTCTGAAATTGAGAATTATTTCTGAATTATAAATAAAAACACTTTTACAGGACAAAGATTAAAAATGGAATTGACAAAGGAACAAAACGACATAATCAAATCGGACGGAAATATTAAGATTAATGCTGTGGCCGGGTCGGGAAAAACAACCACGATTGTTGAGTATGCCAGAACCCGACCAAAGGGCAGTAAAATACTGTATCTAGCTTATAATAAATCTGTAAAGCTAGAAGCTATACAGAAGTTTAAAGATAAAGGGCTTGACAATGTGAAGGTGGAGACAGCACATTCTTTGGCGTTCAATTATATTATTAAGAACTCAAAATTTAAGGTAAGGACACAGGCATACAAAACACATGAAATTGCTGAAATTCTTGGGTTACAAGGCAATGGGGAAAAACATGCTGAATACATTTTAGCCAACCATATAAATAAGTTTATCACGTATTTCTGCAATAGCGACAAACTAAGAGTTCAAGATTTAAATTACCTCTCTGTTGTTTCGGACAAAAAAGCCAGAGCTTTTGTTGCTACTTCTTATCATTATATCGAAAGCCAAACCAGACTTTTATTAGGCAAAATGGATAAAGGTGAAATTGACGTTATCCATGACTTTTATTTAAAGAAATTTCAACTTTCGAATCCGAAACTTCCTTACGATTATATTTTATTTGATGAAGGCCAGGATGCTTCAGCCACTATGCTGGATATATTTCTAAAACAAAGTGCCATTAAAGTAATAGTGGGTGATACTCATCAACAAATATATGGATGGAGGCATGCAGTTAACTCCCTGGAAAAGGCTGACTTTCAAACTTACCAGCTTTCGACAAGCTTCCGTTTTAGCCAAGATATTGCAAACCTGGCAACTGAAATTTTGCAGCGAAAGAATCATTTAACGGATTACAAACCAGTTATAATAACGGGTAAAGGAACAAGCAAGGATATTAAAACGAAAGTTGTACTTGCCCGAACAAACCTGGGATTGTTATTAAAAGCAATTGAATACGTTAGGGAGCAAAAGAAAATTAAGCGCCTTTACTTTGAAGGCAATATTACTTCGTACACCTATGCTGATGATGGAGCCTCACTTTACGATGTGTTGAGTCTCTACAACGGTAATTATGAAATGATTAAAGATAAACTGATCAAGGGAATGAAGGATCTTGAAGAATTGGAAGACTACATTGAAAAGACTGATGATCTTCAACTTTCGATGATGGTTGAAATAGTGAAATCGTATGGAAATGATATTCCGAAAATTATTAAGTCGATAAAAGAAAAGCATGTTGAAAATGACCAGAAAGAGAAAGCTGATATGATTTTCTCAACTGTACATAAAAGCAAAGGCCTGGAATATGACTCTGTGCAGTTGGTAGAAGATTTTTTAACAGAAGAAAAACTTGAGAGATACCTGAAGGAGTTTAAAGAGGATGAAATAATGATTTCGAAACTAAATGAAGAAATTAATCTTCTTTATGTTGCTGTAACAAGGACAAAGAACAGTATTTATATTCCTGAAAAATTAATGCCAATAGAATTTGCCCCTTCATCGCAAATACATGTTATAAGAGATAAACCAGAGACTGAGAGAAAGGATAATATTGATGTTAAAACCAAAATCAGTAATAAACTGAATGAAATGCCAGCAAATGAAAAGGCATACACTGTTGAAAATATCAGAACAAAGTATAAGGATGCATACAGCCCATGGACTGTGGAACTCGATGATGAACTAACGATTATGTACTGTGAAGGTGTGAATAGTAAAGATATGGCTAAACATTTCGGTAGAACAAGAGGTGCTATTTTATCCAGAATCAGGAAATTGGAATTGGAAGAACTTTATGGATAACCTATTATAATCTTGCGGAAAATATGAAAGTAACAGCATGAAAATCAAATTATTAATTTTTATAAAATTCAGAGAATTTTAAACCAGCCTTTCTTCCAAAATATCTTTCCATTTGATAAAACCTTTCTTTTCATCTATGTAATCATGTAGAATGCGGCTGAAATATGTGGGAGCTGAATCCAGAAAAACCTGTCTGCCGTTGTTACGAATGATTGCTAAATGATTATCAATTTCTTTTAATATCATTGGCAGTGAATGAATTGCTCTATCAAAATGCCAAAGGTATGTCGCTTCTTTGGTATCCAGAGTTTCCATGATGATATGAAACTGTTCATCGCCTACCAGAAGGAAAACAAATGAAAAAGGATTGAGAACGAAACGTATTTTGAGCAGCTTAGCGGCATGATGATCTGCTAAATACCGGACATACCTGGAATGTTTGTAATGATTCCTGTTCAAAAGATCATTCAATAATTCTTCACCGGAATTATATAGCTGATCACCTGATTGCAATTGTTTTACATCCAATATATTTTCTTTAGACCCTTTATTAGCCGATCCGCCTAGAAAGGATTTTGAAAAATAGCGGAAACGAACGCCCTCAATAATTTCCCTGTTGATTTTATCAATGTCGGCTGAAGTTGCTATCTGTGAAACAATTACATTATTTTCAAATTCAGCATGTATAGTAGCTGAAATATTTTTCGATTGCAGTATTTTTGAAAAATAGGGCTTTAATACTTCAAATTCAGGGCGTATTGCTTCGTTCTCAATCTCAAATTCAAGATGGTTTTTTAGACCTGTAACTTCATATTCAAATGCAATTCCTCCGTATCTAAAATCCAGATTTTCGATTGGTATCAAGATATTTTTGTCAATGAGCAGGGCTTCCTTATTGACCGGAATAACTTCCTCTTCCGGATCATCAAACAAAGTAGCTTGTTTTTCTATTTTCCGATACCAGGTATTCCTTTTAAGAAAGAGCTTGTTCAAGTAGTCTATTTTCAAATCGCGGTAGTCGTATATGGTTGGAGTGACTTCTGAACGTTGAACCCTACCGATGTATTGAATCAACTTTCCCTGAAATGCAAAAGGATAAACAAGAAACAGACAATTCGCATTTTGTAAATCTGTTCCTTCTCCAAAGAATTGACCTGTTGTAATTAGTACCTGGTAATTTCCAGACTGGAGAGTTTTCCATTTTAGTGCACGACTACTTTCTGAATCTTCTCCGCTTAATGCAACTACTTCGAAAGCCTGTTTCAGAAACTGGCAAAGTGAATCAATATGTTCTTTCCTTTCTGTGATAATTATAACTCTCTTCCCTAATTTCAATTCAGTTGTTACGTCTTTCAATATTAGCTTATTTCTTGCTGAATCATGAACCAGCATCCTGGAGAGTGTCTCAAACTGATCTGTCTTGGAATTGAATGGGATATCAAACTCAGTTTCACGGATAATAACTTTAGCCTGACGAGCGAAACTGATATCATGATGTCTTATTTCTGAAATAATCTCACCTAAATGAATGAAAATCAGTTTGCCATCATTGTACTTTCGGAAAGGGGTTGCTGTGAGTCCATACAAATAATAGCTATTCAGTTTAGAAATTGCCTTTCTGTAAGTCTCAGCAGGGATATGGTGACATTCATCAACAATTATGGTTCCAAAAGCATCCAATAATGTTGTGTTTCCAGGTTTTTCCAATTCTTTTGATAGGCTTTGAATAGTGGCAATGGTTATACTTTTGCCGATTTTCAATTTCCCCTGCCCGATTTTCCCAATCTCATGTAACGGAATACCCAGAAAAGCCTCAATCCTTTCTGCCCATTGATCCATTAGTGTTTTCCGGTGAACAATGATAAGGGAAGGCTGCTGTTTATCAGCAATAATTTTAAGCCCGATTATAGTTTTACCTGTGCCTGGTGGGGCAACAATTACACCTATATCTTTTTTTGTAGAAGCCTCGACTGCAGATACCTGATGTTCCCTCAGAATCGCATTAAATTGGTAAGAAACAGCAACTTGTTTCTTACGTAAATCCTTAAAAATAAATTCAATTTTATTTTCTCTGCAAAAACGCAAGATCCTGCCTGTAAACCCCCTGGGAATGATTACTGAAGTACTTGTTTCTTCTATAAATTTAAAATACTGCTCAATTCCATGTGTATTCTTTCCGACTTTCTTTTTAATGATGTATTCTGAATTGATGAAATTCAATTCTTCTTTAATGAAATCACTCAAAAGCACAGGAATTGCTGCACGATTTAACTGAAGTGCATTATTGAGCCTGATGTAAAGAATTGATGATGAAAGGATTTCATGAGGCATTTCAATTCCGCTTCCAATCAATTTGTTGTAAAGCTCATCCAATTTTATTGTTGATATTCTTTGAATATAAGCAAGATACTGCCATTGGTTATTAAAAGGAGTAAGTGTTTCCGTATCAATGAAGCAACTATTGCCCTGATCAAATGTAGGCTTATAAAGAGGTAAGGCAATCAAATTTCCAAAACCTTTGCCTGAGAGAAAATCCTGATTTGGGAATAAGCGATCGAAACTGGAAATTTTATCAAACTGTGAAATGATGCCAGATTGAGTTAACAATGAAAGGATTATTTTCCTACTCTTTAAGGCCGGATATTGTTGGTCAAAAAAAATCCAGACATGAC